>JAKMCZ010000235.1 GCA_022428185.1 Alphaproteobacteria bacterium
GCGTCGGCCGCGCCGACAGGTTTGCCCGTCGCCTTGCCGCAACGATTGGCCGAATTACCGCTCAATATTGACTGGGCGCATCCGCATTTCATAGGCGATGACGGCAATGAGGAAATGGTCCAAATCACGGCTGCCGATGAGGGGCCTGCGTCGGATTCATTCCTGCCAAATGAGCCACCACCGCTCGAAGCCGAAACCGAGGCAAAGGAGGAGGACGCGGCAGGCGAAGAACCGGACGACCAGCTTGAAGAGAGCGAGGAGGAAAATCCCAGTCAAAACGGGGAGCCGGCGGAAGGTCTCGAACCCGAAGACCCGCCGGAGCCGGCGCCGGATCCTGCAAGCGAACCCGATGTGTCACCGCTGGTGCATAGCGGCATTGGTAATCTGGTGGTTATTCCCGAGGGCATTTCAGTGGCGGAAAAGCTTGATGATATTTCCTTTCACGACGACGCGCTGGATAGCGAGGGCATATTGCTGCACGAACATGCGTTTCTGGAAATTCGCAATGGCAATGAATTATGGCTGCGCGAGGGCTTTGATTTCGATTTTGAAACCGGCCAGCGGGTCTATGACGTGCGGCTGTTTTCTAACGCCCAGCCCAATGTTTATCAGGAATTCACCCTGTTAATCGAAGACGTTGATGAAACCCCGCCCGGCGATGATGGCTTTGGCGGCGGTGGGTTTGGCTTTGACGAAGGCTATGATGATGGCTGGTATGACGATATCGGTTACGACACGTTTTCCGGTGGCGGTGGCCCCGACATCATCTAAGCGCCCCTTTAAGGCATCTTAAGGGGTGCCATTAGCTGCGTTTTCGCCTAGTCTGATCGCAATAATAAAAAGGGACACACCCGATGCAATGGATTACCGACATCCTGCTGTTCATGGCAGCTTTGTTCATCACCACAATTGGGGCCGGTGCGGCTTTTCTGGTGCTGGTTTATCTGCGCGACCGCTTGCAAAACCGAAATGCCATTCACCGCAATTATCCGGTGCTGGGGCATATGCGTTATATTTTGAAGGAATTGGGCGTGTTTCTGCGATCCTATTTTTTTGCCGCCGACCGCGAAGAACTGCCGTTTAACCGCTTTCAGCGCGATTATGTAAATAATATGGCCGATGATAAGGGCGGCGTGATTGCCTTCGGGTCGGATTATGATTTGCGCGCCGATGGGGCCGTTCGCTTTGCCAATAGTTTTTACCCAACACTGAGCGAGGACGTGTTGCATGTGCGCCACGTCACCTTCGGTGCGGATACCGCGCATCCTTATACAACCGATAGCTATTTCAATATCTCCGGCACGTCTTACGGCGCCATGTCGGGCAATGCCATTTTGGCGTTGTCGCGCGGTGCGAAATTGGCTGGCGCATGGCACAACACGGGCGAGGGCGGTTTTTCGCCTTTCCATGCTGAGGGCGGGGCTGACACCGTATTTCAAATCGGCACCGCCAATTATGGTGTGCGCGATAAAGATGGCAATCTTGATGGTGACAAGCTGCGGGCGCTGGCCGAGAACCCGCAAATTGTGATGTTTGAAATAAAGTTGTCGCAAGGCGCAAAGCCCGGCAAGGGCGGTATTTTACCGGCGGCCAAGGTCACCAAGACGATTGCCGAGACACGTGGCATTGAAGAGGGGCAGGACAGTGTCTCGCCCAATCGCCGCAAGGATGTTGGCAATGCTGATGAGCTGGCCGCGCTGGTGGCGCGGGTGAAAAAGATTACCAATAAGCCGGTTGGCATTAAATTCGTGCTGGGGCGACCGCAAGATTTGGACGATATGTTGGAAACGTTTCAAGCGCATAAAACCTATCCGAGCTTTATTACATTGGACGGTGCAGATGGCGGCACCGGGGCGGCGCCTGCCGCGCTGATGGACCATGTCGGTATGACGCTGGATGAAAGCCTGCCCGCGCTGATGAGCAAGCTGAGTTATTATGGGCTGAGTGATGAGATTTTGGTGTGCGTATCGGGCAAGCTGGTCACACCGGCGCTGATTGCGTGGGCCTTGGCTGAGGGTGCGGTGGCGGTCAATTCGGCGCGCGGGCCGATGTTTGCGCTTGGCTGCATCCAGGCTTTGCAATGCGATAAAAACACCTGCCCGACCGGCATCACCACCCATGATAAAAAACTGGTGCGCGGCCTTAATCCCGAAATCAAATCCGTGCGGGTTGCCAATTATTTGACCAATACCAAAAAGCAGGTCGGCTATATCGCGCATGCGACCGGCGCGGCATGCGCACGCTCAATGGATCGCGAACGCGTCTTCCGCATCGGCTCTGACTTATGAAACACGACACGCCGGAAGATGATTGCAAGGTCACCCAGACTTTAGATGTGGTGACGCGGCTCAGCCATGTGATGAAAAAAGGTCTGCTGAAGCAGCGCATTTATGCGGCCAGCTGGTCGATGATTGTGTTTCTTGCCATCCAATCCTATCTCACCTCGACGATGAGCATGGCGACCAATATTTGGCTGATGCTTGGTGTCTTGGCAGCCTATCTTGTTTGGACGGGGATTGCGCTTTGGCAGATAAAGCGGCTGGACGCGGAATATAAAAAAAGCTGGCGGCTTTAAGCGAATGATTGGGCGAATGATTAAGTGCGTTTAAAGCGCATCAGCCGATAAGTTTTCGCCTGTTTAAAGGCGGCGCTGTCAATCAAGATACGGTTTTCGTCAAGCTTCTTCACTTCTTTGCGGGCCAACCAGAGGATGACATTGACCAGTTTTGATAAGGCGAAGCTGCGTTGATCAATGCGTTGTTTCAGCATTGAGAGCGCCAATTCGCCACGACTGACCAGATTGGCGGCAAAGTCGAGCGTCGGCAGGGTGGCGTCGGTAATGTCGCGGTCAAAATCCATTATAAAATCACTGGCGGCCACGGCGCGCTGAAACTCGGTATAAGTATGGCCGCTTTTGGCCATCACGCCGGTAACACCATCCTTGACGAAATAGTCGACCACCAGCCAGATGCCGTTTTTTTTCAGACATGTGGCCAGCACCGGGAATAATTTATCGAGGGCAATATATTGACAAGACTCGCTCATAATCACGACGTCAAACTGGGTGTCTGCCTGAAAGTCCTCAAAAATACAATTATGGAAAGGGCGATCGACCTTTTCGGCATAGCTGGCAATATGATTGACGTCGGGCGACAAGCCCTCCATCTCATATCCGGCGGCTTTCAGTGTCTTTGACAATTCGCCCGTGCCGCAGCCGACATCCAAAATCCGCGCCGGTGGCGGCGGCAGCAGGTCAATAATGGCCTGCTGATAATTCGCTTGCGCTGTCTTTAAATTGGCCAGCGTCACTTCGGCATCAGCGTCCCAAAGGCCGTAATGCAGATGTTCAAGGCCCAGAACATCGGAATAAAAGCGAAGAGCGCGGCTATCCTTTTTTGACGACATTTTTTCCACTCATTGTCCAACAAATTTCTAGTGTTTTATGCACTGAAACATTGAGCCATGCCAGAAAAGAATATAGTTTGCGGGGTCTAAATTAAGTGATTGAACCGACGGAGAAACACATGACCGAGCGCGTGACCATTGCCGGCCTGCAAATTGATACGCAATTAGCCGATTTTGTCGCCGATGAAGCGACAAACGGTATTGCCATAACAGCCGAAGAATTTTGGACCGCTTGCGCCGAGGTTTTGAACACCCATCGCGACACCAATAAGGCGTTGCTGGAAAAACGCGAAACCCTGCAAGCGCAAATCGATGAATGGCATAAAGCCAATCGCGACACACCGCATGATGTTGCCGCCTATAAAGCTTTTTTGACCGAGATCGGTTATCTGGTGCCGGAAGGGCCGGACTTCACGATTGAAACCGCCAATGTTGATGATGAGATTGCCAAAATCTCCGGCCCGCAATTGGTTGTGCCGATTAAAAATGCGCGTTTTGCAATCAATGCAGCCAATGCGCGTTGGGGGTCGCTTTATGATGCGTTTTACGGCACTGATGCGATTGACCAATCGGGCGCATTGGCACCGGCGGGCGCCTATAATCCGGTGCGCGGGGCAGAAGTTATTCGCCGCGCTAAAATGTTGCTTGATGATATGGCCCCGCTCGACGGCGTGGCGCATGGTGATGTGACAGCTTATCGCGTGGCAGATGGCGCTTTGCTTGCCACCCATGCAGGCGGCGAAGCGCAGTTGCAAAACCCCGAGAAATTTGTCGGCTATCGGGGTGCGGCTGATGCGCCTGAAGCCATATTGCTGAAAAATAATGATTTGCACGCCGAAATTTGGATTGATGCCAGCCATAATATCGGTGCCGATGATGCGGCGCATGTGGCGGATATTTTCATGGAGAGCGCGGTTACGACCATTATGGATTGCGAAGATTCAGTGGCCGCCGTTGATGGCGAGGACAAGGTTGAAGCCTATCGGAATTTGCTGGGCTTGATGCGCCGCGATTTGACCGTGACGATGGAAAAAGGCGGCAAAACAATGACCCGCGCTCTGGCTGAAAATCGCGATTACACCAGCCCTGATGGCGCTGCGCTTACGCTGCCCGGCCTGTCTTTGTTGCTGGTGCGTAATGTCGGTCACTTAATGACCAATCCGGCTGTTCTCGATGACCGCGGCGACGAAATTCCTGAAGGCATTATGGACGCGGTGATGACCGGTCTGTTGGCGCAGCATGATTTCAACAAAACCGATATGGCGGCGAAAAATTCAAAAACCGGTTCGGTTTATATTGTGAAACCGAAAATGCACGGGCCGGAAGAAGTGGCTTTTGCCGACGCGCTGTTTGGCGCGGTTGAGACGGCCTTTGGGCTGCCGGCGTTGAGCATGAAAATGGGCATTATGGATGAAGAACGCCGCACGACGGTGAATTTAAAAGAATGTATTCGCGCCACCAAAGCGCGGGTTATTTTCATCAATACCGGTTTCCTCGACCGCACGGGGGATGAAATTCACACCTCAATGGAAATGGGCCCGATGATCCGCAAATCCGATATGAAGGCCAGCGGGTGGCTGAATGCCTATGAGGATTGGAATGTTGATATTGGTCTGGCCTGCGGTTTTCAAGGCCGCGCGCAAATTGGCAAAGGCATGTGGGCGATGCCAGATTTGATGGCGGCGATGATTGACCAAAAAATCGGTCAGCCGAAAGCCGGTGCCGATTGTGCTTGGGCGCCATCACCGACAGCAGCAACGCTGCATGCCATTCATTACCATCAGGTCAATGTTGATGCGGTGCAAGATAAGCTGAAAACCCGCAGCCGTGCGCCGCTGGACACGATTTTGGCGATGCCGGTGGAAACCCACCCGCAATGGTCGCCCGATGATGTGCAACAAGAGCTTGATAATAATGCCCAAGGTATTTTGGGTTATGTGGTGCGCTGGATTGACCAAGGCGTTGGTTGTTCCAAAGTGCCTGATATTCACAATGTCGGGCTGATGGAAGACCGCGCCACTTTACGCATTTCCAGCCAGCATATTGCCAATTGGCTGCATCACGGCATTTGTTCGGAAGCGCAAGTTATGGAAACCATGCAGCGCATGGCGGCTGTCGTCGACGCGCAAAATGCCAATGATGCTGCCTATATGCCAATGGCCGGAGATTTTGACAATTCCGTTGCATTTGCCGCAGCCTGCGATTTGATTTTCAAAGGTCGCGAACAGCCAAGCGGCTATACGGAGCCGCTTTTGCACGCCCGTCGTCTTGAGTTTAAAGCGGCTGAATAGCCGCCTAAAGTTCAAAGCGGCTGAATAAGGTTTATGCGGTGCGGTTCAATCGCGCCGCGACGATGGAAAAGGCATAGCCCGAAAGGGCGCCGACCACGCAGAGGCTCAAAAACCCGTCCCATTCGCGCGCTGCGCCAATCGGGGTAAGCAGAAAGGCTGCCTTAAGCGAAAACAAAGTCGCCCCCATGGCGGCGAAACCGGCCAAGGCGAATACCAAATCGGGTAATATTTTAACCCAGCCGGCAATATAGCTGCCGACAATCATGGCGGCTAAAAAGCCGATGCCGAAAATTATGCCGAAGAGGGGCTGTAAATAGACAATGTCTTGCAGCGTCGTTGTCAGGCGCTTGCTGAAAGGCACTTCAATACCCAAAGCCAATAAATGACCGATATTAAACTGGGTTTGCACTGCAGCGCCGACCACATTCAGAAAAATAAGAGCGGCGAGAAAGCCAAGCGCTTGGCTTTTATTGGGCAGAATTCGTTGCATGTGAGCGTCCTCCCTGACTTGATTTGTTATAAAGGAGGATGGCGCGATATTGCAACTGTCGCAAAAGCCAATATAGTGCGGGCAGATGAGAGGGAAACAAATGAAAAAATGGATTCTGGCAATCGTGATGGCGCTTGGTGTAAGCGCCCACGCTCATGCGCAACCTCTTGGCAATTACAAGCTCGAAACCATTGTCGAGGGTCTCGACGGTCCTTGGGGATTGGCGATATTGCCCAATGGCGACATGCTGGTGACTGAGCTGACCGGCGATTTGCGGCTTATCCGGAATGGCAAGCTGGTGGGGCAGGCCGTGGCGGGCGTGCCGGAGAGCCTTTATGGCGGCCAAGGCGGGCTGATGGATATTGCCCTGCATCCCGATTATGCCCAAAACCGTCTGGTTTATCTGTCGCTTTCTGTCGGCACACAAAGCGCCAATTCGCTGCGGGTCATTCGTGGCCGCTTTACCGGCACGGCGCTGGAAGACATCAGCACCGTGTTCGAAAGCGCCCCGACCAAAAATACCAAAGTGCATTATGGCGCGCGCATGGCGTTTCTGCCCGATAATACGCTGTTGATTAATATGGGCGACGGTTTTGATTTACGCGAACAGGCGCAAAATCTGTCCAATCATTTCGGCACTGCGGTGCGGGTAACCGATGATGGTAAAGTGCCGGAAGACAACCCGTTTATCGGCGTTGCCGGGGCGCAGCCCGAAATTTATTCCTATGGTCACCGCAATCAGCAATCGATTTTCGTGGAACGCGAAAGCGGTAAGATTTATCAGACGGAACACGGCCCCCGTGGTGGTGACGAGTTGAACCTGATTGAACCCGGGAATAATTATGGCTGGCCGATCGCCACTTACGGAATTGATTATTCGGGCGCACGCATCAGCCCCTATAAGGAATATGAGGGCACAACACAGCCCCTAGTGCAGTGGACGCCGTCAATTGGCCCATCAGGCATGACGATTTATGAAGGCAGTCAATTCCCCGATTGGCAGGGCGATATTTTCGTTTCCTCGCTGATTTACAATAAGATTATCCATATTGAGATGAATGATGGTGTGCCCGGGCGGCAGAGTGATATGTTCAGCGAAATCGATGACCGCTTGCGCGATATCCGCACCGGTGATGATGGCGCGCTGTATATTCTGTCAGAGGGTGATAATGGCAAATTATGGCGGGTGAGCCGACGTTAAGCGGCGGCGTGTTTGCTATTTATTTAGCCCGTATCTGGGGTGAGTTTGCCCTTTACGCCTGCGGGCTTATGGCGTATAAACCGCCATTCCCGAAAGGGATTTTAGGACATTCAGGAGACGCAAAATGGCTGTTCCGAAGCGAAAAGTAAGCCCCTCACGCCGTGGCAAGCGCCGCGCCGCTGATGCGTTGGCTAAGCCAACATATATTGAAAACCCCGATAGCGGCGAATTGCATCGCCCGCATCATGTTGATTTGAAAAGCGGCATGTATCGTGGTCGCCAAGTTATTGAGCCACGCGATTAAGGCTCATTGAGCCGCGCGGCGGCTTTAGAAATCGAGAAATTTTGGCAGGGCTTCGTTTAACGCGTGGCCCTGTTTCTTTTGGGTCGCGCTTATCCCTTCATAGCCGGCGGCAACAACGCCGTTCAGGCTATTGGTCACAAAAATTGCCTCGGCCTGTTGAAGCGAGCTTTCATCAAGCAGCGCTTCGTCAATTTTCATGCCGAGAAGCTCACCCCTATTCAGCAAAACACCGCGGATAATACCCGGCAAAGCCCCCTCGCTGACCGGCGGGGTTAGCAGCCGATTGCCCCGCGCGACAAAAATATTTCCCGCCGCCGTGCAGGCGACGCGGCCATGCTGGTTCGCCATCACCGCCTCATCAGCCCCGACGCCCAGCGCTTGCTTGCGCGCCATAATATTGTCCAAATAAGCTCCGGTTTTATGCGCGGTTGACGCAGCACCGGCAAAACGCTTCACGTCGCAAGCCGCCAAGCGCATGGTTTCAGCTCGCATTGGGGCCGGGCCGGCATGCATGAACACATTGGCCCGGCTTTTTTCTTGCGGCACAAGCC
>JAKMCZ010000237.1 GCA_022428185.1 Alphaproteobacteria bacterium
CCCTCGCCCGCAGGCTCCATCGCCTCGACAACGATTTGATAGCGCGATTGACCGGCAAACGTTGTCAGCTTTCCGGTCATGATGACTTCCAGCCCCTGTTCGGGCTGCATGGCGAGTTTTTGCGCCGTGCCTTTCCACATCACGCCGGATAAAACCGCTTTATCGTCTTTGATATCGAAATAGACATGGCCTGAAGCCGGAAAAGAGACGCGCCCCAATTCGCCGCGCACCCGCACCCGCCCGAAACTGTCTTCGACCAGCCGTTTGACCTGCCCTGACAGCTCCGAAACCGTAAGTTCCACAAGATTATCGTCGTATGCGCTCACCGTTTTCCGCTCTGCCCTGACCTTTGTCTTTTCTCATGATATGAGTTGTGCTTATCTTCGCACGGTTCGCCAAACGCGCAAAATTTGACGGGCAAATATCGAGAGACAAATATGATGAGTGATAAACGCAATATATTGGTTTTGGGGTCGGGTGGACGCGAACATGCGCTGAGCTGGAAAATTGCTCAAAGCCCGTTGCTCGGCTCTTTATATTGCGCGCCGGGCAATGGCGGCATGGCTGAGATTGCTGAAAACCTCGCCCTCGACATGGCTGACCATCAGGCGGTGATTACATTCTGCCAAGAAAAAGCGATTGATTTGGTCATCATTGGCCCTGAAGCCCCTTTGGTCGCCGGACTGGCAGATGATTTGACCGCCGCCGGCATCGCCGCTTTCGGACCGGGTAAAATCGCCGCCCAGCTTGAAGGCTCAAAAGGCTACACCAAAGATTTATGCGCCGAAGCCGATATTCCGACCGCCGCTTATGGCCGTTTCGACAATGCTTGCGCCGCGCTTGAATATCTCGATAGCCAAAGCGCGCCGATTGTCGTCAAAGCCGACGGGCTGGCGGCGGGTAAAGGCGTGATTATCGCCGAGGACATGAAAACCGCCCGCGACGCGGTTGAAGAGATTTTTGACGGCGCGTTTGGCGACGCCGGTGCCGAATTGGTTATTGAAGAATTTATGACCGGCGAAGAAGCCAGCTTCTTCGTTTTATGCGATGGTGAAAACGCCCTGCCTTTGGCAACCGCACAAGACCATAAGCGCGTCGGTGATGGCGATACGGGCCCCAATACGGGCGGCATGGGCGCTTACTCACCGGCCTCAATCATGACACCGGCCTTAATCGACACGGCAATGGAAAAAATCATTCACCCGACATTGGCGGCGATGGCGCGGCGCGGTGCGCCCTATCGCGGCGTTTTATATGCCGGTCTGATGTTGACCGATGATGGCCCAAAACTGGTCGAATATAATGCCCGTTTCGGCGATCCTGAATGTCAGGTTTTGATGATGCGCTTAAAGTCCGACATTGTGCCGGTGCTGGAAGCCTCCGCCTCCGGATCAGTGGCCGAGATGACCCTCGACTGGCACGATGAGATTGCCATGACCGTGGTGATGGCGGCTGCGGGTTATCCGGGCGCTTATGAAAAGGGCAGCACCATTGGCCTTGAGGCCGTGGGTGACGACATTATGGTGTTTCATGCCGGCACGGCGCGCGCCGAAGACGGCACGATTAGTGCCACCGGGGGGCGCGTTTTGAATGTAACGGCACGCGGCAAAACAGTGGCACAGGCGCAGGCAAGCGCTTATGCTGGCGTTGACAAAATTGACTGGCCGCAAGGTTTTTGCCGCCGCGATATCGGCTATCGCGAAATTGAACGCGAAATGGAATAAAAGATTGCCCGCGAAACATCGCGGCGCATGTGAGGGAGAAGATTGATGAAAGACGAAGGCGTTGAAAAATTCGGCGGCACAAAAGACGTCGCCGACACGCATAAATTTGAAGAGGCCAATCTGGAAGCCTATATGCAAGCGCATGTGGACGGCTTTGAAGGCCCGTTGGAAGTGCGCCAGTTCAAGGGCGGGCAATCCAACCCGACCTATCAATTGGTAACGCCGAACAAAAAATACGTTATGCGCCGCAAGCCGCCGGGTAAATTGCTGCCGTCGGCGCATGCGGTTGACCGTGAATATAAGGTGATTACCGCGCTGGGCTCGACCGGCTTTCCGGTGCCGCGCACTTATTGTCTGTGCGAAGATGAGAGCGTGGTCGGCACGATTTTCTACATTATGGATATGGTCGAGGGGCGCATTTTATGGGACCCGCTGCTGCCCGATTTTCCGAAAGAAGGTCGCCGCGCGATTTTTGATGCGAAAATTAAAACGCTGGCTGATTTGCACAATACTGATTACGAAGCCATCGGGCTGGCCGATTTCGGCAAGCCGGGCAATTATTTCGCGCGGCAAATCTCGCGCTGGACCAAGCAATATCAACTTTCTGAAACCACTGAAATCAGCAGCATGAACAAGCTGATTGACTGGCTGCCCGGCAATATTCCCGAAGATGATGCCGTGTCCATCGTGCATGGCGATTATCGCCTCGACAATATGGTGTTGCATGCCGACAAGCCACAGGTCGCGGCAGTGCTGGACTGGGAGCTATCGACGCTGGGTCACCCGCTGGGCGATTTCACCTATCATTTGATGCAATGGTATATGCCGAGCGATGCGGGCAGCACCAACACGCTGAAAGATTGCGATTTTAACGCGCTCAACATTCCTGATGCGGTTGAATATACGCGCGCCTATTGTGAGCATACGGGTCGCGACAGCATTGAGAATATGGATTTCTACATCGCCTATAACATGTTCCGCTTGGCCGGTATTTTGCAGGGCATTGTCGGGCGCGTGCGCGACGGCACGGCCTCTAATGCCCACGCCGCCGCTATGGAAGATCGCGTCAAACCACTATCCGATATGGGTTGGGAATATGCGCTAAGGGCAGGGGCGGTATAAGCACTTACCGAGCAAAGTGAGGTTTAGTGCGCTTCCAAAGGGGCAATGCGCACTATGGCTCATTCCATTTGCCAAGTGCTTATAGCCTCCGCCACGCTAGAAACGCTTGCCGAGCAAAGCGAGGTTTAGTGCGCTTCCAAAGGGGCAATGCGCACTATGGCTCATTCCATTTACCAAGTGCTTATAGCCTCCGCCACGCTAGAAACGCTTACCGAGCAAAGCGAGGTTTAGCGTGCTTAGCACCAGCCGCCGCCAAAGGCGGCGAGCAAAAGCTCCAAGCCGCCTACAACTGCTGCGTGTAACACCTTTTTCTTGAGCCTGTTATATTTCGAGTGCAATCAGCAGACGGCTGGTTGCTGGGGTGGTAGCAGTCCCCAAATCCAAGCGGCAAAAAGTGAGCGCATTAGCGTTTTCTCAATTTTTTGTCGTCACAACTCCGTCATCTCGACTTTGTCGGGGTGACGGCGGAATAAGGCTTTGGCTGAATACGCCGTTAATCTTTCTTGGATTGGTACTGCTAACCCCCCCGACGCTTCGATATTTCGAAGCGTCGGCTCACGGTAACCGCACCAAGAAGGATAAAAAAATGCGACACCCTCATCAGCCTGAAAGGGCTTTAACCAAGCTTTTGAGAAGCGCGATTATGGTGCTTTTCTTTCCCTATATCTGCGTCAAAGTTTTTGGCCGATTGGCCGTCAATTACGTTTTGCTCGGCATTGCCATACTGACCCCTGCCGATTGGACTGAGGAAGAAGAAGCAATGTTACGCAAAAGCATTCGGTCCGGTTCTCACCCGCATGAACTGATATTCACTTTTTGGCAGCGTGGAAAAGATATTGAAACCAAGGCGAAGGAATTGGAGTTACTTTAAGGGCGAAACAGAAAATACATGAACCCCATCACGGCGATGATGACCGACGTGTTGGAGAGCGCCAGCACATTGAATTTATGATTGACCATGGCAAAGCCTGTTTTGATACGCCATTCAAGTTTGGCTTCGGCGCGTCGCACATCTTTTTGCACATCATCAATCAATCCGCGCGTTAGCTGCGTCTGCTCATTCATCTCGCGGTGTAAATCGACACCTACATCGACAATTCGTCCGTCCAATTCACGGCGCAATCCTTCAAAATCTTGACGGTTGACCGGCGCACTCGCGCTCGGCGCAGAATAGGCACCCTGCGCCTCTTCAAGGCCACTTTCAGAGGTTTCGGAACCCGACTTATCCTTATCGATCGGCATGGCCTACTCCTTTCTTATTCTTGAGCGAACAATATCACGCGCGGGTGAGAAATATCAATTGCGTATCGCCTTTGGTGCGGCGCTCGGTTTCGCCATATCCATCGGGCACAACAAAAGCCGTGCGTTTATCTTCCTCCACCACCAAAACGGCATCGGGCGACAGCGCACCATGCAAACGCAGTAACACCGCCTCACTCAGCCCCTGCCCATAAGGCGGGTCGAGAAACACCAAATCAAACTTACGATTGGCGAAATCGGCTTTGCGTGCGTCCAGCGGCAATAATTTTGTTACCGCCTGTGCGCCGCAAGTCGCGATGTTTTGCTTAATGGCAGCGCAAGCGGCGCGGTCATGTTCGACAAACAAGCACTGCGCTGCACCGCGCGACAGGGCTTCCAAGCCCAGCGCGCCCGAACCGGCAAAGCCGTCAAGCACATGGGCGGCGTCAAAGTCGAGCCGTGCCGCCAGCATGGAAAACAAGGCTTCCCGATTGCGGTCAGTGGTTGGGCGCGTGGTCTTGCCTTTTGGCGCGATGAGGATTTGTCCGCCCCATTTACCGCTTATCAGACGCATTTTTTCCATCCGGTTTTCGCGGCTTTCGGGTCGCTTTACCCTTGAAATCATCTCTTTTTGCGCCTTTCGGTTTTTCCTTGAACCGATTATTTGACCGATTGCTCGGCATATTTTTTGACGGGTTTTTGGCTCGACCGGAAGATTGACCCTCTGCCTGTTCTTCAATTTTTTCATTGGGAACCGTGCCATCGACAATGGCTTGCCAATTTTTACCAAGCTGCTGGCGCAACACACGGCGCGGCACTTCTTCCACTTTACCGCTTTCCAAATTGCCCAATTGAAACGGACCGAAGCTCAATCGAATGAGGCGGTTTACTTTCAAATCCAGCGCTTCAAGGACTTTCTTAATCTCGCGATTTTTGCCCTCACGCAGCGCCATCGACAGCCACACATTGCCACCCTGCACACGCTCCAGCGTCGCCTCGATGGAACGATAACGCACACCATCAATCTCAATGCCTTTTTTCAACGCTTTCAGTCGCGCTTCATCGGCTTTGCCGAACGCCCGCACCCGATAGCGGCGCAACCAGCCGGTGGTCGGCAATTCCAAAAACCGTTTCATGCCGCCATCATTGGTCAGCAGCAGCAAGCCTTCCGTATTAATGTCGAGGCGGCCAACCGCATTGACGCGGGGCAAAGCGGCGGGCAATTTTTGAAACACGGTCGGTCGCCCGTCCGGATCGCGCTCCGTCGTCACCAAACCGGTCGGTTTGTGATAACGCCAGAGGCGCGGCGGGTCAGGCTCGCCAACCGGCTTGCCATCGACGGTGATATTGTCCTCGGGCTTGACGTTAAACGCCGGTGTATCAAGCCGCCGCCCATTGACCGAAATGCGCCCGTCAGCAATCATCCGTTCGGCATCGCGGCGCGAACATATACCGGCGCGGGCCAGCACTTTGGCGATGCGGTCGCCTTCAAATTGAGATGTCTTTTTCATAATCAACTCAACCCTGTAGCATGCGCCGCCCCCGCCATGCTAGTGTCCGCTGCATGACAGCCGAGAATAGCAATACCGATTATATGCAAATCGCGCTCGATGAAGCCGCCGCCGCCGCCAGAGCTGACGAAGTGCCGGTCGGCGCGGTGCTGGTAAGCGCAACCGGAGAGGTGCTGGCGCGCGCGCATAATCAGATGCGGCGCATAAAAGACCCGACCGCCCATGCCGAAATTCTGGTTATTCGCGCCGCGTGTGAAAAGCTGGGCAATGAACGCCTTACCGATTGCAGCCTTTATGTGACGCTTGAACCGTGCCCGATGTGTGCCGGTGCGATTGCCGAAGCGCGGCTGGCAAAACTGTTTTACGGCGCATCTGACATTAAGGGCGGCGCGGTAGATAACGGCGTCGCGCTGTTTCATCAAAAAAGCTGCCACCACGCACCCGACATTATTGGCGGTTTGCGCGAACGCGAATGTGCCGACCTGCTAAAAGGGTTTTTTGCCCTGCGTCGAAATGGTTAGGCGATAATCGCTTTTTTTACTTGGCACTGGGCATGCCATTTCATAATGTTTTGGCAATCGAGAGGGAGACCAAAATGATTTTCGAACATAATGACCGCACGAAAGAACTAATCGCCCGCGTCGAAGCCTTTATGGACGCGCATATTCACCCGAATGAAGCCACCTATGCTGAGCAAATGGACGCGTTTCGGGCCGATGGCAATCCCTGGCAAGTGCCCGCCATTTTGGAAGAGTTGAAAGA
>JAKMCZ010000243.1 GCA_022428185.1 Alphaproteobacteria bacterium
CCCAGTTTTTCGGCTTCTTTCAGGCGTACATTATTTTGCGCCACCGGACGCACGGCACCCGACAGGCTCAACTCGCCATAGACAATCGTGTCGCGGGCAATCGGCTTGCCGCTTAAAGACGAAA
Organism: Alphaproteobacteria bacterium; assembly: GCA_022428185.1. GTDB lineage: Bacteria > Pseudomonadota > Alphaproteobacteria > RS24 > RS24 > UBA8337. The sequence continues at coordinate 125 of JAKMCZ010000243.1, forward strand.
TCAAAGCTGCCGCGACGGCCAAATCAGCCGCCGGTTCATTGATACGCAAACCGCCTGCAACATTCAAAAACACATCGCGACCGGCAAATGACATGCCACAACGCGCTTCCAATACGGCCAGCACCATTGACAGACGATTGGCGTCCCAGCCGACCACCGCGCGGCGCGGTGTCGCCAAAGATGACGGCGCGGCCAGTGCCTGAATTTCAACCAATACCGGCCTTGTGCCTTCAATTCCCGCATAAACCGCCGCGCCGGGCACATCGGCTTCGCGGCCTTTAAGAAACAGGGCAGAGGGGTTTTGCACTTCCATCAAGCCCGCGCCCTGCATCTCAAACACACCCATTTCATGAGCCGGGCCAAAGCGGTTTTTGATGGCGCGCAAAATGCGAAACTGATCGCCTCGGTCGCCTTCAAAATAAACCACCGTATCGACCATATGCTCGAGAACACGCGGCCCGGCAATCTGCCCGTCTTTGGTCACATGACCGACCAACACAAGCGGTGCATCGCTGTTTTTGGCAAAATGGATAAGTTCCTGACTGGCGACGCGCACTTGCGACACCGTGCCGGGGGCGGCCTCAATAGCGGGCGACCACATGGTCTGAATGGAATCGATAACCACAAGCGCAAGGTCACTCTGCTTTTTCAACGTTTTGATAATATCGGCAACATTGGTTTCTGAAGCGAGTTGCACATCGGCATCGGCCAGTCCGAGGCGGGTGGCGCGCATACGAAGCTGCGCCAATGCCTCTTCGCCTGATACGTAAACAACTTTGCCATCATGCTTGCTGACAGCGGCTGCCGCTTGCAATAACAGTGTTGATTTGCCGATACCCGGGTCGCCACCAATGAGGGTTGCTGAGCCGGGCACCAGCCCGCCGCCCAAAACACGGTCAAATTCATTAATGCCGGAGGTGCGGCGCACCAATTCTTTATCGTCGCCGGCCAATGGCGACAATTCAACCGACTTGCCTTTGGTCTTTTTGGCGCTGCGCCCGATAGGCGGTGCGGAGCTTCCGGCAATTTCAGAAATGGTGTTCCACTGACCGCAACTGTCGCATTTGCCTGACCATTTGGTCGTGACATCGCCGCATTGATTGCACACATACTCGCTGGCAGCACGCACCATTAAACCGCCTCAGCCGTGTCGAGTTGCTGGCCTTCCACTTCAATCGGGCCAAAAGCCAACCCGTTAATGAATTGGTTAAGGAAAGGGTCGTCGGAGGCTTCAAGCTCTTCGGTTGCGCCCTGCCAAATAATCTCGCCCTTATAAAGCAGCGCCGTTTTATCTGCGATGGCGCGCACGCTGGTCATGTCATGAGTGATGGTCATAGTGGTCGCGCCCAGCTCTTGCACGCAATCGCGAATGAGATGGTTGATGACGTCGGTCATAATCGGGTCGAGGCCGGTGGTCGGCTCATCGAAGAAAATAATCTCAGGTTTTGAAGCAATGGCGCGGGCCAGTCCGACGCGTTTATGCATGCCGCCCGATAAGGAGGCGGGGGACAGGTCAAGCAATTCAGCACCCAATTCAACCCGCCTTAACGCATCGACGGCCAAATCGCGGGCGTCGCTTTCGCCCATGCCGTCATTTTGAATGGCGCGAAAGGCGACATTTTTCCAAACCGGTAGGCTGTCAAACAGCGCACCGTTTTGAAACAACATGCCGATTTGGTGATCGATATCGGCACGCGCGCTGCGCGCTACGCCAACGGTTTCTTGCCCATCAATTTTTATCGAACCGCTATCGGGGGTGAGTAATCCCAATATTGATTTAAGCATCACCGACTTGCCGCTGCCCGAACCGCCAATCACAACAACCGATTGGCCGGTCTCGACGTCCAAATTAACACCGCGCAAAACATCTTTCGTGCCGAAGCTCTTGTGAACGTTTGAAAGGGCAATTTTGGCTGTCATGATGAGAACAGGAGTGAGGTCATCAAATAATTAGCGGCGAGAATGAGGATTGATGCCGACACCACTGCATTGGTGGTGGCGCGGCCAACACCCTGCGCGCCGCCTTTGGAATAATAGCCATTATAGCAACCCATCATGGCGATGATGAAGCCGAACACGGCTGCTTTGATAAGCCCTGACGTGACATCGTCAATGGTCAGGAAGTTTATCGTGCGCTGCACATAAATGGCTGCGTTGAAACCGAAAGATTGTGTGCCGACGACGAAACCACCGAAGATGCCGATAATGTCGGCGACCAAAGCCAGCACGGGCATGCACAAAGTGGCGGCGATAACACGCGGCGCGACCAGATATTTATGCGGGTCGGTGGATAGTGTGGTCAGCGCGTCGATTTGTTCGGTCACGCGCATGGTGCCAATCTCGGCGGCAATGGCGGCGGAAACCCGTCCGGCGACCATTAAGCCGCCCAGCACCGGCCCCAATTCGCGGGTGATGCCGAGCGCGACAATGCTGGAGACAATCGCCTCGGAATTAAATTGATTACCGCCATAGTAAATCTGAATAGCCAGCGCGCCGCCGGTAAAGAAAGAGGTGAGCGCGACCACCGGCAGGGAAAAATAGCCGATGCGGATTATTTGCTGTCCGATAATGCGGAAGTAAAGCGGCGGGCTGAAAATTGACGCAACGGTCTGCCCGACAAACACTGACAGGCGACCGGTCTGCTCAAAAAAGGCGATAAAGAACGCCCCAATGGTTGCCAGAAAAGTCAAAATTATCTCCGCTTATTATTTCTTGTATATGCGGTTATAGCGGCTCCCGAGCGATGTGAGAAGCTCATAAGATATGGTGTCGCCTTGTCGAGCCAAGCGGTCAATCGGATTGTCGTGCCCGAATATCTCAACCATATCCCCAATATCGGGCATGCGTGGCAGGTTTGTGAGATCAACGGCTAAACTGTCCATCGAAATGCGGCCCAAAAGCGACACCGGTTGTCCGCCGATTGTGAAGCGAATTTTTGATGGGCTGTGATTGCCGAAATGGCGAGACAGGCCGTCGCCATAGCCGAGGCTGGCAATGCCGATGGTCATTTCACCGGCGGCGGTGAAAGTCGCGCCATAGCCGATAGCATCACCCGCCGATAGATTGCGAATTTGCAAAAGCGGCGCGCGAAGGTCGGCAATCGGTGCCAGCGCGTCAGCTTCTTCGGCGGTTGCTGAGCAGCCGTAAAGCATGGTGCCGGTGCGTATCATATCGAAATGATAATCGGCACCCAACATGGTGCCGCCCGAATTGGCAAGCGAGGCCGGAGCCGGAGGCAAAACGCTTAGAGCGTTTCTGAACCGCTCTAATTGTGCAGCATTCATCGGGTGCGTCGGGTCATCGGCGCAAGCCAAATGGCTGGCAATCAAGCATAGCTCCCAGCTATCGAAAATGTCGGTATTGGCGACCAATTCGGCAATTTCAATCTCACCAAAACCCAGCCGGTTAAAACCGCTATCGACAAACAAACAGGCCGGCCGAGATTTATCGGTGCGGCAATGGGCTTGCCATTCTTCTACTTGCGCACGGGTGATGAG
>JAKMCZ010000251.1 GCA_022428185.1 Alphaproteobacteria bacterium
ATTCACCAAAGCATCCACGCGCCCCATTTTGGCGCTGATCTGGGTTGCCAGTTCTGCCACGGCCTCAGGGTCTGAGACATCGCAGACAAACCCTAGGGCCCCATCACGCGGGGTGGCTGTCGCGTCAAGTTCGGCCGCATCGCGATCCACCATCGCAACCCGCCAGCCCATCTCAAGGAAAAGATCCGTGGTTGCCAAACCGATACCGCGCGCGGCCCCCGTTACAATCGCTACTTTGCTCACCCGTTTGTCCCTCCCTTTATGTTGGCTTTGCCGTGGCATCCTGACGGGTTCCGCGCTCGTGGCAAGCGGAATTTATGCCGCCCGAAAAATGAGGGCTTTTATTATTAGACCGAGCCGTCTAAGAAATATCGCATGAGCTTAGCCGATGTGACATATGACGCCCCCAAACGCCGTGGCCGCCCCGCCACTGCGCCCCAAGACGCGGCCACCTATCAGCGATTGATCCGCGCAGGGTTAGTGCATCTTACAGAGCGGGGTTATTCTGCGGTCGGGCTTGATATGATCATCCCGCTTGCCCGTGTGCCAAAGGGCAGTTTCTATCATTATTTTCCCAACAAGGCCGCCTTCGGTCGCGCCGCCATCGCGGCCTATCGCGCCTATTTCGTGGCAAAGATGGAACGCCACTTGAGCGATGACAGTCTTGCCCCGCTTGCCCGTGTCGCGGCCTTTGCTGCGGCGGCCGAGGCGGGCATGGCCCGTCACGGCTTTCGGCGCGGATGTTTGATTGGCAATCTGGGCCAAGAAATGGGCGCATTGCCCGAAGAATTTCGCGCCGATCTCATTGCGACCTTGGAAGATTGGCAAGCCCGCTTGGCGCGGGTTCTACAGCTTGCCCAAAATCAGGGCGAGATATCCCCCCATCACAGCCCCGCCGATCTGGCGCAAATGTTCTGGATCGGATGGGAGGGCGCCGTTTTGCGGGCCAAATTGGAACGCGGGCCTGCGCCCTTGCGCCTGTTTGCAGCGCAATTTCTTGCACAGCTTAACACCACCCCAACAGGAGATGCCCCATGTTCGATGCCATCGTAATCAGCAAAGAGAATGATCAGCAAAGCGTGGCCTTGCGCCAAATCGCCAAGGAAGACTTGCCCGAGGGGGATGTTTTGGTCGAAGTGGCTTGGTCAACCTTGAATTACAAGGACGCGCTCGCCATCACAGGGGCCGCGCCAGTGGTGCGCAGTTTTCCGATGGTTCCCGGTATTGACCTATCGGGCATCGTCCGTGAAAGCGCAGATCCACGCTATAATCCCGGCGATCGGGTGGTCTTGAACGGATGGGGTGTTGGTGAAAAACATTGGGGCGGTTTGGCGCGTTTCGCGCGCCTCAAGGGCGATTGGTTGGTTCCACTTCCCGATGGTGTCAGCCTGCGCCAAGCGATGGAGATCGGCACGGCAGGATATACCGCGCAGCTCTGCGTCAGCGCCTTGTTGAAGGCCGGTCTCACGCCAGAGGCGGGCGAGGTCGTGGTCACGGGGGCCGCGGGCGGTGTTGGCAGTGTTGCCGTGGCCCTTTTGGCGGCGAAAGGATTTACTGTCTGTGCGGTCACGGGCCGCGCCGCGGAAGAAGCCTATCTTAAATCCTTGGGCGCAAGCGACATCCTGCCGCGAGAGGATTTCGCAGGCAAACCCCGCCCCCTCGACAAGGAGCGTTTCGCAGGCGCGGTCGATGTTGCGGGCAGCACCGTCTTGGCTAATGTTATCTCGAAAATGAAATATCGTGGGCTTGTCGCCGCCTGTGGCCTTGCCGCAGGCATGGATTTGCCAAGCTCGGTCGCGCCCTTCATTTTGCGCGGGGTCAGCCTATTGGGGGTCGACAGTGTCATGGTGCCGCGCGATGAGCGGATTGATGCATGGGCGGCCTTGGCCAAAGATTTGGATATGAGCAAATTGGCGGCAATCGCCCATGAAATGGCCCTTGAAGATGTCATCGCCGAGGCGCCAAAATTTCTTGAAGGTAAAATCCGCGGCCGCGTGGTTGTGCCTTTGAATGCGGCACTGGCCTAGTAGGGCCCCAAAAGGGTAGCAGCTATGACAGACCCCCTTGCCCCATTGGCGCTTGAGGTTGAGGCCCCAAAGCGGCTTATGGCCTTTCCAAATTGGGTCTATCTCTTGCGCGAGTTTGAGGCGCTTTACAGGCGCGGCTCGGCGGGGGGATCAAAACCAATCCGCAGCCAC
>JAKMCZ010000283.1 GCA_022428185.1 Alphaproteobacteria bacterium
CTACTGGGCACCCGAGCTTTGTGATGAGTGCCAGCTTTACAAATCAAGTCTTGGCACAAATCGAGTTGTGGCAAAACGGATCGAATTACGACAAGCAAGTCTATGTGCTGCCAAAGCATCTGGATGAAAAAGTCGCGCGTTTGCACCTAGCTAAGCTGGGCGCCAAGCTAACCGAATTGTCGACCGACCAGGCTGAATATTTGGGCATTGCGCAAGCCGGCCCCTATAAACCGGAGCATTATCGCTACTAGTTTTATGCGGCTTGCCCGCGACCGGTCATCTGGGTAAAAGCAGATATGGCCGAGACACAAAATCACTTTTCCTTTGTGGCCGCTGATGAAGCGGCCACATTGCGTTGTGCCGCATGGTTAGCATCGATTTTGGCAGCGCATATGGCGGAGTCCAAAGCCGGTCTATTGGTGTCGTTGGAAGGCGATTTGGGGGCCGGGAAAACCGCCTTTGCCCGTGGTCTCATTCAGGCACGCTGTGGCGCACACACCGTTGTGCCGAGCCCCAGCTTTGCGCTGGTACAGCCTTATGAAAATACGGCACCGCCGATTTGGCACGCTGATCTGTATCGCCTTGGTGAAGCCAGCGAGGTCGAAGAGCTTGGCCTCATAGACGCGCTGGCCGATCATTTGTGCCTCATCGAATGGGCCGAGCGTGCGCACGGGTTTTTGCCCGAGGCTGATATCACAATAAAGCTAGACGAAGACGAGCGCGATGCGAGGCAAATTTCGGTCAAAGCTGCGCCGCATATCATTACCGCTCTGGCAACAGCGGCGGCGCGCGAGGAGGCCTTGTCACAATTTCTTTCTGATGCCGGATGGCAAGATGCGGAACGCCGGGCTCTTGCGGGCGATGCTTCTACACGGCGTTATGAGCGCTTGACGCAAAATGGCATGGATGCGGTGTTGATGGATTGGGCGCGCGGCCCGGACGGACCGCCCGTCTATGATGGCCAGCCCTATAGCCGTGTGGCGCATTTGGCCGAGGCCATGCCCGCCTATTGTCGCATGGTCGATTGGCTCGGGGAGCATGGTTTATGCGCATCAACTATATGGGCGCGCGATGAAGCGCAGGGCTTTGCCTTGATGCAGGATTTTGGTGACCGTCATATTGCCAATGATTCAGATCTCGACCGAGCGGTTTTTTATCACGAAACTGTTGAGACACTGCTACACCTGCACGCGCAAGGCCCAGCCGATTTCTTGCCTGCTTATGATGGTGCTGTGCAGGCAGTGGAAGCGAGCTTGTTCCTCGATTGGTTTCTGCCCTTTCGTGGCATTGAGGTGAGTGCCGAGGCGCGGCGGTGTTTCCTCGATTTCTGGCGGGCCGCCGGCGATAAATTGGCAACTGATAAGCCGGTTACTGTTCTGCGTGACTATCACTCGGTCAATCTTTTGTGGCGCGAGACGGCGCAGGCGCGGTTCCGCATCGGGTTGATTGATGTACAAGACGCCCTGGCCGGTCATGCCGCCTATGATCTGGCATCTCTGTTATGCGACGCGCGGGTCGATGTCGCGCCCAAATATGAGGCGCAAGGCCTTGCACATTATATGGCAGCACGTTTTGGCGATGATGATGCGGCTCGCGCTGATTTCGAGGCGGCCTATGCGTTGTGTCTGATGCAACGCAATTTGAAGATTGCCGGTATTTTTGTCCGCCTTGCCGAGCGCGATAAAAAGCCCGGATATTTGCGCCACTTACCGCGCATAATGGGTTATATCGAAAGGGCGCTGGCGCACGAGGCGCTCGCGCCCATAAGAATCTGGCTGACCGATAACGCGCCGCAGGCTTTGGAGAGTGCAATTGATTGATACGGCGATGATTCTGGCAGCCGGCAAGGGAACGCGCATGCGGCCAGCGGCAGATGACCCGCCCAAGCCGCTTATTGAGCTGGCGGGTGAGAGCCTGTTGGCGCGCATGCTCAGCCGGCTGATGGCGGCGGGCATGAGCCGTATTATCGTCAATGTGCATCACAAGGCGGCCCAAATCGAAGCCATGTTGGCCGATTATGCCGCCGCGCATCCTTCCCTTGAAATACATATATCCGACGAGCGTGACGCCCTTTTGGAAACTGGCGGCGGGGTGAAAAAAGCACTCCCGCTGTTGGGTGCGCGACCGTTTCTGGTCGCCAATGCCGATTTGCTCTGGCTTGAGAATCGCCCAGCCATTGATGCATTGATGGCCGATTTTGAGCCGGAAAAAATGCAAGCGCGTTTGCTTATGGCACAACGCTCAACGGCAACCGGCTATCACGGTGACGGTGACTATCATTTTTTACCCGATGGCCGTCTACGCCGGCGCACAGCCGAAGCGGTCGATTGGATTTTCGCCGGTGTACAAATCCTTGATCCTGCGCTTTTTGCCAACATGCCCGATGCTGCCTTCTCCTTGAATACGGTTTATGATCAGGCACAGGAAGCGGGGGGGCTGTTCGGCACCCCTCTGGAGGGACGCTGGATGCATGTCGGAACGCCTGAGGGGCGTGCCGCAGCCGAACGCCTTTTACGTTAGCAGTTTTTGCACAAGATGTTGCGTCGCACATCCGCGACTGCCTGGCCCGTGATATACTGAGCCATGGCTGATTCTCCGGCACAAAAAGTTTATAATATTGCTGCTGGACAGGCTTTCCTGCCCTGCCTGGCCGCTGCGCTTTTGGATAATGAAAAGCGAGGCGCGTTATTTGGTGATACGCCGCTCTCCGATTTTGAAATTCTGCTTCCAACACGCCGCGCTGCGCGCGATTTGGCCGGTCATTTTTTACAGGCCGCCGCCGCAAACGGGCAAAACGCCGTGCTGTTGCCGCACATCCACACTTTGGGTGATTTAGATGAGGACGCACCGGATAAGGAAGCCGCTTTTCTGGCGATGCGGGATGTGCCACCCGCCATTCAGCCAATGGCGCGCCATTATCA
>JAKMCZ010000286.1 GCA_022428185.1 Alphaproteobacteria bacterium
CGGTTGCCAGGATTTTGTTGGCGACGTCCGCGCCCACGAGACCGTTTCATCTAACTTCCAATATCGTTATGTTGGCGGCCAGTTTGACCCGGCCCTTTCAGCTTTTAATTGTTACGATGCGAAACTCCTAAAGCCTTCTTCAGCACTCTTTAGATGACCATTTGGAGAAATTCACTTGCAGGCTTCAAGCAACCTGCTTCTTGAACAAAAGCAACCTAGCCGTTTGGCGATTGTTTTTCAAACCCCTTTTTGGATTTTTTTTACCCTGTCTTTTGAGCCTGCTTTTGACCTAAGACCACGCGGTCACGGTCGGCCAAATCCTGCCGCACAGAAATATTTTGAAATCCGGCAGATTGCATCAATCCCGACACGGCCTCGGCCTGCGTCGCGCCGATTTCCAGCACCAAATACCCACCTTCATTGAGGCAGTCCATCGCCGGCGCAATCAGCAACCGATAGGCGGACAATCCGTCTGCGCCGCCATCGAGCGCGGCGCGCGGGTCGAAAAATTGCACATCGGGTGCAAGCGTGCTCAATTCGTCGCGCGCAATATAAGGCGGATTGGAAACAATCATGTCAAAGCGCATATCCTTATGCCCCGCAATGCCGGCCAACCAATCGCCTGTGCGCATGGAAGCGCGCGCGCGCAGTCCCAACCGATGCGCATTCAAACGCGCTATACGCAAAGCCGCGCGACTTTTATCGACGGCCAAACCACGTGCATTTGGGCGTTCAGCCAATAATGTCAAAATAAGACAACCCGAGCCGGTGCCGAGGTCGAGCAATTTCAAGTCGCGCTTATCGGGCAAAATAGCCAATGCGCTATCAATTAATGTTTCGCTATCAGGGCGCGGGTCGAGCACTGCCGCGCCGACCCGAAATGCACGGCCCCAAAATTCTTTCACGCCGATAATTTTCGCAATCGGTTTTCCGGCTTTGCGCAAATCGGTTAGCGTCATCGCCGCCGAAACAATCGCCGCGCTCACTTGCTCATTGGCTTTGAGTGCCAGCTCAGTTTCGGTCAACCGGCTGACATGAGCCAGCAACAGCCGCGCATCGAGCGCAGCGGTCGGGTCATCAGCCGCCGCCAATTCATCTGCCATGCGGCGTTGCAAATCAGCAAGACGCGTGTCGTCGCTCACGCCGTCTCGTCGACAGCAGCCAAACGCTGCGTCTGGTCTTCGCGGATAAGCGCCTCGACCATTTCATCGAGCCCATCACCGGCAAGAATTTTCTCCAGCTTGTGCAGGGTCAGATTGATGCGGTGATCGGTGACGCGGCCTTGCGGAAAATTATAAGTTCGGATGCGCTCGGAGCGGTCGCCCGAACCGACTTGGCTTTTGCGGTCGGCGGCGCGTTCGCTATCGGCGCGCTCGCGCTCAACCTCAAACAGGCGGGCGCGCAAAACCTGCATCGCCTTAGCGCGATTTTTATGCTGCGATTTCTCATCTTGTTGCGACACGGTAATGCCGGTCGGCAAATGGGTTATGCGCACCGCGCTATCGGTCGTGTTGACCGACTGCCCACCGGGCCCTGAGGCGCGAAACACATCGACGCGCAAATCCTTTTCCTCGATTTTCACATCAACTTCTTCCGGCTCGGGCAACACCGCCACCGTCGCGGCCGAGGTATGAATTCGTCCGCCGCTTTCGGTCTCCGGCACGCGTTGAACCCGATGCACGCCGCTTTCAAACTTCAGCCGTGCGAACACACCCTTGCCGCGAATGGCGGTAACAATTTCCTTATAGCCGCCCACCTCGCCATCTGACTGGCTGATAATCTCCGATTTCCAACCCAGAATATCGGCATAGCGCGCATACATGCGAAACAAATTGCCGGCAAATAATGCCGCCTCATCGCCGCCCGTTCCGGCGCGCACTTCGACAATCACATTCAATTCATCGGCGCTGTCTTTCGGCAATAGCAGAATTTCCAGTGCTGCCTCCATATCGGGCAGTTTGGCTTCAATCTCGGGCAATTCAATCGCCGCCAGCTCAGCCATTTCACTATCATCGCCTTCGCTTAAAGCGCGCAAATCTTCGGCCTCAGAAAAGGCGGCGCGATATTCGCGAATGGCCGACACGAGCGGGTCTATTGCGGCAAATTCTTTCGATAATTCGACAAATCGCTCAGGCGGCAATTCGCCGTTCATTTCTTCCTGCAAGGCTTCGGCCCGCGCCAGAATGGCGTCAAGGCGTTCAACGGGCAACATGGCTAATTTCCTTCAGTGTTTTTTGTAGCGCTCATGGCTGCCGCTTTGGCTTCAACCAGCCCGACCAAATGGTCAATCATTTCATCATGCGGCTTTTTATGGTCAGGGCGACCCTCGAGATAAACCATGCCAGCCTCGTTGCCGCCGCCGGTGAAGCCGATATCGGTTTCGCGCGCTTCGCCCGGCCCGTTGACCACACAGCCAATAATCGACAGGGTAATCGGCTCGGCAATATGCGCCAGCCTGCTCTCTAATTGCTGAACCGTTTTAATCACATCAAAGCCCTGACGCGCGCAAGACGGGCAAGAGATAATCGTCACACCGCGATGGCGAAGCCCCAAACTTTTGAGCATTTCAAAACCGACCTTCACCTCATCAACCGGGTCAGATGACAGAGAGACCCGGATTGTATCGCCAATGCCGGCCCATAATAGATTGCCCAAACCGACCGACGATTTCACCGTGCCGCTCATCAGCCCACCCGCTTCAGTAATACCGATATGCAACGGACAGTCGACCACCTCAGCAAGTTTTTGATAGGCCGCCACCGACATAAAAACATCAGAGGCCTTGACCGAAATTTTATATTCGTCAAAGCCGTGACGTTGCAATAAATCGACATGATAGAGCGCGCTATCGACCATCGCATCGGGGCAAGGCTCGCCATATTGGTCGAGCAAATGTTTTTCCAGCGATCCCGCATTGACGCCGATACGCATCGAGCAGCCATTGGCTTTCGCCGCTGCAACCACTTCACCGACCCGCTTATCATCGCCAATATTGCCCGGATTGATGCGCAAACATGCCGCCCCCGCATCAGCCGCCTCAATAGCACGGCGATAGTGAAAATGAATATCGGCCACGATCGGCGCGCGCGCTGCGTCAACAATTTCCTTAAGCGCCGCCGTTGCCACCTCATCAGGGCAAGACACACGCACAATATCTGCACCCGCTTCTTCCAGCGCTTTGACCTGCGCAATCGTCGCCGCCGCGTCATCGCTGGGCGTATTGGTCATTGATTGCACGGCAATCGGCGCGTCGCCGCCGACCGGCACATCACCAACCATAATCTGACGGCTTTTGCGCCGCTCAATATGTCGCCACGGACGGAGCATCAAAACCTGCTAACGCGATTTAGCCAGAATTGACGCCCGCTCAATTTTTCGCGCCGTCAATATCTGGCCGCGCCGACCGACTGAGCCAACCGTCGCATCATTGACAAAAAATTCCAGCGCACCCGCATCGCGCGTCGCCAGCGTGTAGCTTTGTTCGTCCAGAGTAAAACCCTCACCCTGTCGGATAATCGACGAAAACAGCACCCGACCCTCAGCGCTCTCAATCCGCATCCATGTGCGCCGTGCCGCGCGAATTTCAACCATGGCGATATCGGCGGTTACTTCCGGCAGCGGCGCAATTTCAGTGACGTCAACCGCCACAACCTTATCACCGGACACGCCCGCATCGGTTTCAGCAGCAGCATCGGCAGGTGGGGTTGATGTCGCTTGCACCTCAGCCTTTGTTTGAGACGGGCTAGGCGGCTCTTGGCGCGGCACCGGCTTTTCGACCGGCGCATTAACCGGCGCTTCTTGAACCGTCTCTGGTTTGTTTTCGGCGAAGCGCGAATTTTTATCATCATCGCCTGCGCCACCGGCCAACAGCCATAAAATATAAACGACGAATACCGCACCCACACCGATGGCGATTTTGACCGCACCCGGTATCGGTTCAATCTCGGTTTGCGGATTGGGACCTTGATCTTCAAGATGCGGCACCGCAATCGCGGCTTTATAGCGTTCGATTAACTCGCCCGCATTGAGCCCCAAATGCGTGGCATAGGTGCGAATAAAGCCGATGGCATAAACACTGCCCGGCAAGCGCTCAAAATCATCATTTTCCAGCGCTTCCAAATGGTCAGAACGGATTTTCAACAGGGCTGAAATATCGTCAAGCGTCGCGTTCGCCGCCTCGCGCGCACCGCGCAAGACACCGCCGATTTTGTCGCTTTGCATGGCAGTTTCGCCATCAGCCATAGTAAATATCCCTTTCGGAGCCCCTAATCGCTGCAATCATTATCACAACTTTACGCCCTGTGCATCTGCGATTTCGCTCATCAGCGGGCGCAGGTCAGAGCGGTTTTTCTGCATCGCTCCCCAAACCGCGTGTTCCAAGCGTTTTGTATTCACCGACCGCACGGTTCGTTTCACCGGCCCGATAGAAGCCGAGGGCAACGAGAAGCGGCGATAGCCTAATCCCAGCAGCGCCATCGCCTCCAATGGGCGCCCGCCCAACTCGCCGCAAATCGACACCGGCACATTATGTGCGGCGCACATATCGCGCACTTGCGCCAGCAAGCGCATGGCGGGAAGCGAGAGGAAATCATAGCGGTCGCTGGTTTGCGGATTGCCACGGTCGGCGGCAAAAAAGAATTGCATCAAATCATTTGTGCCAACGCAAAGAAAATCAACCTGCGGCAAAAGCTGGTCGAGCTGGAACACCAAGGACGGCACTTCTAACATCGCGCCGACATCAATCGTCGCTGGCACTTTATGACCGAACTTAGCCAGTCGGTCGCGCTCGGCAAACAGCATATCGCGGCTTTCGGTAAATTCCTCAAGCGTCGTAATCAATGGAAACATGACCGATAATTTGCGACCGGCAGCGGCGCGCAATAGAGAGCGCAATTGCACCCGCACCAAAGCCGGTCGGTCAAGCGCCATGCGGGTAGCACGCCAGCCCATAGCCGGATTTTCTTCCGCCGCCAAACCAAGATAGGGCAACACTTTATCGCCGCCGACATCGAGCGTGCGGAACACCACATCGCGTTCACCAACCTTATCGAGCACAGCGCGATAAACCTCTTCCTGCTCGTTTTGACGCGGCAGGCGCGCCGATACCATAAATTGCAATTCGGTTCGAAACAGGCCGATATTATCGGCCCCGCTATCGCCCAGCGTATCGACATCGACCATCAAACCGGCATTCTTATCGAGCCGCACTTCCTGTCCATCGCGGGTAATGGCGGGCAAATGTTTGATGCGCGCATAACGCTGCATGCGTCTGGCGCGCAAACGTGCCCGGTTAGAATAAGCTTCGACAATATCGCTGGGCGGATTGAGATGGGCTTCATCGCTGCCAATATCAAGAATGATTTCCTGCCCGTCGCGCGCCGCATTAACAATGCCGCGCGTATCGCCCAGCATTGGTAAGTTCAAGGCGCGCGCCACAATCGCCACATGCGCGCCCAACGCGCTTTCTTCAAGCACCAGCCCGCGCAATTTCTTGCGGTCATAATCAAGCAGTTCGGCAGGCCCCATTGTCCGCGCCAATAAAATCGCATCGCGCGGCAGCTTGTCTTCCGAGGCCAATTCGGCGCGCCCTGATAAAATTCGCAATAAGCGGTTCGACAAATCTTCAAAGTCATGCAAACGGTCTCGCAAATAGGCATCGCGGCGACCGCCCAAGCGCGCGCGCATGGCATTATTGACCCTTTCAACCGCCGCCTCTGCCGTCAGACCGGTGGCGATGGCATCGCGAATACGGCGCATCCAACCGCGATCATTGGCAAACATGCGATAGGCTTCCAGCACCTGCAAATGTTCGCCCGCATGGCTCACATCTTCGGTCGCCAGCAAATCATCGACATTGCGCCGCAGCTTATACATCGCCGCCGACAGGCGCGCATCTTCTTCCTCTGCATCATCGCTGATCAGACGTGTTACCTCGACGCGCGGCTCGTGCAGCACGACATGGCCCATCGCCAAACCCTCGGTTAGGCCGCGCCCCTTAAACAATTGCGCCGCATCGGGGTCGCTGCCATTAGCAGCGGTTTCTTCGCCGCTGACCGACAACATTTCAGCCATCACCATTGCCACGGTTTGCAACGCTTCGACTTCTTGGTCGGCAAAATTACGCTTTTCAGAGTTTTGCACCACCAGCACGCCAGTCATATCGCCGCCGCGTAAGACCGGCACGCCGACAAAGCTTAAAAACGGGTCTTCGCCGGTTTCAGGCCGATAGGCAAAACGCGGATGCGACGGCGCATCGGCCAGATTGAGCGGTCGTTTATGCTGCGCGATATCACCGACCAGCCCCTCGCCAACATGCAATACGGTTTGATGCACCGCATCAGGGTTCAAGCCTTCGGTTGCGCATAATTCCAAATCATCACGCTCACGGCGCAAATAGACCGAGCACACAGCCGTGTTCATGCTGGCGGCAATCAATTGAACGATTTTATCCAACCGCTCTTGTCGGTCACCGCCATCAGCCATCACTTGGCGCAGGCGGCGCAATAAAATTCGAGGACCTTCAGTCGAAAGGGGCACAGTTGTTTTGCCGGAAGCTGCTTGGGCGCAGCTTAACCGGCAGCCTCCTCATCTAGGCCGTAAGCGGCATGCAGCGCGCGCACGGCGGGCTCCACATAATCGGCATCAATCAGCACAGATATTTTTATCTCAGAGGTCGAAATGACATGAATGTTTATGTCCTGATCGGCAAGTTCCTTAAACATTTTTTGCGCCACTCCGGCATGACTGCGCATGCCGACGCCGATGATGGAAATCTTCGCCATATCAGGCGCGCTTTGCAGCTCGCGATAATCGAGACTGTCTTTTTCCACCTCGATAACTTTCACCGCGCGGTCAATTTCATCTTGCGACACGGTAAAGGTCACATCTGTGGTTTTGCCGTCCGGCGACATGTTTTGCACAATCATATCGACATTGACCGCCGCATCAGCCAAAGGGCCGAAAATTTGCGCCGCCACACCGGGGCGGTCGGGCACACCCAATAAGGTCAGTTTGGCCTCATTGCGGGCATAAGCGATACCGCTGACAATTTCATGTTCCATAATCTCATCCTCATCGCAGATAAGCGTGCCGACTATACCATCTGCCGCCATGTTTTTGAATTTTGGGTCATCGGGCGCGTCAAAGCTGGAGCGCACTTGCAGGCGCACATGATGGCTCATCGCTAATTCGACCGAACGGGTTTGCAGAACTTTGGCCCCTAAAGACGCCATTTCCAGCATTTCCTCATAGGAAATACGATGCATTTTCTGCGCCGCCGGCACCATGCGCGGGTCGGTTGTGTAAACCCCGTCAACATCGGTGTAAATATCGCAACGGTCGGCTTTTAACGCCGCCGCGACCGCAACCGCGCTGGTATCTGACCCGCCACGCCCCAAAGTGGTGATGCGCCCATTGCCGCTCACCCCCTGAAAACCGGCAATCACCGCCACACGGCCTTGCTCAAATTGCGCTTCCATCGCCGCTACATCAATGTCTTCAATACGCGCCGCGCCATGCACATCGCTGGTTTTCATGGCGATTTGCCAGCCCAGCCAACTGCGCGCCGCAACACCCAAATCCTGCAACGCCATAGCCAACAGCCCGACACTGACCTGCTCACCGGCGGACACAACAACGTCATATTCGCGTGCATCATGCAAGCGTGCGACATTGCGCGTCATATCGACCAGCCGGTTGGTCTCGCCCGACATGGCCGAGACGACAACCGCCACTTGATGACCGGCCGCAACCTCGCGCTGCACATGCGCGGCCACATTGCGAATGCGCTCAATATCGCCCACAGACGTGCCGCCGAATTTCATTACCAGACGCGCCATAATCTCTTTCGCGTTTCCTTTCGCTTCAATCGCGCCTATATAGGGCGTATCTAACCGCCTGCATAGTTAAAATGCGTGTTTGAAAGCACATTGGGCAAAAGGAATTGAGATGAGCGAGAGCCAAGCCACGACCGAGCCGATGAGCAGCACAATTGACCCTGCTGAATTGGCTAAATTCACCGCCATGGCTGAAGATTGGTGGAATCCGACAGGCCAGTTCAAACCTCTGCACAAGTTCAATCCGGTGCGTCTGACCTATATTCGCGACCGTCTATGCGCTCATTTCGAACGCGACCGCCATGCCGATAAGCCGCTAAGCGGCCTGCGGCTGCTGGATATTGGCTGCGGCGGCGGCTTGTTGAGCGAACCAATGGCGCGGTTAGGGGCTGACGTAGTCGGGGCCGATGCGGCCGAAGCAAATATTAAAACCGCTGCCCTGCATGCCGAGCAGCAAGGCCTGAAAATAGATTACCGCGCCGTCACGGCAGAGCAATTGGTGCAAGAGGGCGAGACGTTTGACGCGATTTTGAACATGGAAGTCATCGAACATGTGGCAGACCCACAAGCCTTTATGACCGCTTGCAGCGCGCTGATGAACCCCAAAGCAGTGATGTTTTTAGCGACGCTAAACCGCACCATGAAAGCCTTTGCACTAGCCATTGTCGGCGCCGAATATGTATTGCGTTGGCTGCCGCGCGGCACCCATGAATGGGACAAATTTATCACCCCGAAAGAATTGGAAAATATGGCCGAAACCGCCGGTTTGGAGTTGTTCACCTCGACCGGCGTCAGTTTCAATCCGCTTTCGGATAAATGGCGCGAAAGTGGCGATATGAGCGTCAATTATATGGGCATGGCCCGCAAAGCCTAAGCCCTCACGCGCCTGACGGTATTCAGTCTTGCGTCGGCTTACCGTCTGGTTTGGTATAATCCGTTCCGTGCTGCAAAGACGGAATTTGCCGCCGCGCCCGCGCCACCATAGTCAAATCAAGCGAACCCATAATCACCCCATCGTCATCGCCTGCTTCAGCAATAACCCGCCCCCACGGATTGACGATAAGGCTGTGACCATAAGTTTCGCGTCCGTTTTCATGGCTGCCGATTTGCGCCGGAGCGACAATAAACGCGCCGGTCTCAATTGCGCGGGCGCGCAATAAAGCATGCCAATGCGCCTCGCCCGTCTGCTTGGTGAAAGCCGAGGGTACGAAAATCACTTCCGCCTCGGCCTCGGACAAGCGGCGATATAAATTGGGGAAACGCAAATCATAACAAATGCTCAAGCCCAGTTTCACGCCTGTTGCCGCGTCGCCCATTTGGCTGACCACCAATCGATCACCGGCCTGATAAGTGGCGCTTTCATTATGGCGTTCGCCATCTTCCAGTTCGACATCGAACATATGAATTTTGTCATACTGCGCCTCAACCGCGCCGTCAGGGCCAATCAGGAAGCACCGATTGACCGCCTTATCGGTTTTCTCATCGGCCAAAATCATCGAGCCGACTAGCAGATAAATCGCTTCGCTGCGCGCCAAATCCTGCAGAGCCGCCAATACCTGACTGTCGGCTTGGCGCTCCAATCGGGTTTGCATGGCGGTGCGGCTTTTTTCCATATAGGTGCAGGTTTCAGGCAGGGCGACCAGTTGAGCTCCTTGTGCCACCGCTGATTTCACCCGCGCCGCTATCACCGCCAAATTTTCGGCCGGATCGCGCGCCGTCGTCATTTGCACGCAAGCCATTTTGACATCAGAGCGATTTAGCATGTCATACCCTTTCGGGCAGCACCACGCGCGCCGCCGTTACCACATAAATAGGCGCAGCGCCGGCACGGCGCAAGATGCGCGTCAACGCCTCAACCGTTGCCCCGGTGGTGAGCACATCATCGACCAACACCACGGCGCGACCTTTCAGCCTGTGTTGCTGGCTCTGCGGCACGGCAAATGCACCGCGCAAATTACGTTTTCGACCGGCGCGACTGAGGCCAATTTGCTGCGCCGTCGGACGAATGCGCGCCACGACATTTTCAGCCATGCTCTGCCCGCTCAAAGCAGCAAGATGGCGACAACTCTCCGCTGCCTGATTAAACCGTCGCCAAACCAGACGCCGCCGATGCAAAGGCACCGGCACCAACAGCGCATGGCGTGGCAGCATTTCCGGCAAACGCGCATGGATAAGTCGCGCCAAAAGTGCCGCCAATTCAGGACGGTCGCCGAATTTCATGCGCTTGATGAGTGCCGAACCACTGCCATTATAAGCAAAAGCAGCGCGCGCCTTGTCATAGCGTGGCGGTTGCGCCCGCGCCAAAGGGCATATAGTTTCCGCCCCTAAATCAACCGGCATGGGTAAACCGGTGCGCCGACATACCGGCCCGGTAATAAATTCAATATCTTGCCAACACGGCGCGCACAGGCCGTCATCATTGCCGACCGGCTGATAACAAACCGGACAGGCCGATGGCACCAGCACATCAGCCAACAAATTATGAAGCCGGACAAGCGGCGTAAGCGGCGCATAACGGCTTTGCTTTAGTATTGTTTTTAAGGCCATTAGTGCCATATTGCCCGCTATGGTTCGTGAAGTCCCGCAAATTTTCGACCGCCAACGCTTGCGCCGCAATCGCACCCGCCGCGCTGCCGGTTTGCCTGACTATGATTTCTTGCTGCGCCGTGCCGCCGATGATTTGGCCGGTCGCATCGCGTTACAAAATCGCCGCTTTGAAACCGCATTGGTGCTCGGTGCTTCGGGCGGCGCGCTAAAGCGCGCCCTCAAAGATAATGGCGGCGCACGCATTGACCGATTGATTGAAAGCGATTTGACCGCCGCCCTTGTGCCACAAGGCGGTTTGGTGCTCGATGAAGAAGCCCTGCCGATAAAACCGCAAAGCCTCGATTTGGTGGTCGCGCTTTGGGGCATGCACCATGTTAATGATTTGCCGGGCATGCTGGTGCAAATTCGCCGCGCCTTGAAACCGGACGGCCTGTTTTTGGGGGCGCTACCGGGCGGCGAAAGTCTGAGCGCTTTGCGCGCGGCGTTTCTTGACCAAGAAGCAGCCCTGCTGGGCGGCGCGCAGCCACATATCCACCCATTTGCCGATTTGCAAGACTTGGCCGGACTTTTGCAGCGCGCCGGTTTTTCCTTGCCCGTCGCCGATAGCGATTTGGTCGAGGTTCGCTATCAAGACCCGTATCGTCTGCTCAATGATTTGCGCGGCATGGGCGAGGCCAATGTGCTGATGGCGCGACCGCGTCAATTTTTGCGCCGCGATGTTTTAACCGCTGCGCTGGCTCAGTTCAGCGCGGCATCACACAAAGACGGCAAAGCCGTCGCCACTTTTGAACTTTGCTACATTGCCGGTTGGTCGCCGCATGACGACCATAATATACGCCATGAAGAAGGCCAGCCGATAACCCGCTTTGACGAAGCGGCGCTGCCGCAAAAGCCGGAAAACGCTGATTAAAGCGCGTCACGCAAAGCAGCGATGAGCGGCTTATCCGCCGCCGGCATGGGCAGGTCGAACAGCTCGCGCGGTCGCTTCCATTGTGTCTTCTGCCCTTCGCGCGGGGCAATTTGCCCGTCCCATTTGCGACACACATAAAGCGGCATCAGCAAATGAAAATCATCATAGGCATGGCTGGCAAAACTGAGCGGTGCCAGACATGCCGCCGTCACATCAATGGATAATTCTTCTTTCAATTCACGTATCAGAGCCGCTTCAGGCGTTTCATGCGGCTCAACCTTGCCGCCCGGAAACTCCCATAGACCGGCCATCGTCTTACCCGACGGTCGCTCCGCAACCAGCACGCGCCCATCGCCATCGACCAGCGCGCATGCGACGACCAGAATGAGATTAGCTTCGATAGTCGGCATTGATTGATATATAGCCATGCGTCAAATCGCTTGCCCAAATGCGTGCGCGGCCTTTGCCTTGCTTCACGCCGACATTGACGGCAATCGAAATTTCCTTGTTCTTCATATGGCGCGCCACCGGCGCTTCCTTATAGCCGGGCACAACCTTGCCGCCGCGCGCAACTTTAATGCCGCCAATAGAAATGGCGAGCCGGTCGCGCTCGGCTTTTTCGCCCGATTTACCTACCGCCATAACGATGCGACCCCAATTGGCGTCTGCACCGGCAATCGCGGTTTTGACCAGAGGTGAGTTGCCGATAGCCAACCCGATGCGCCGCGCCGCTGCGTCATTTTCTGCGCCGCTGACCTCAATGGTCATCAGCTTAGACGCGCCCTCACCGTCGCGCGCCACTTGCTCGGCAAGGTTTTGCATTATGTCGGCCAGCGCTTTTTTGACCCCAGCAAGACGTTTGTCATTGGCGCTCTTTACCGCCGCGCCGTTGATTTTCACCGCGCCCGTAGCAGCCAAAAAACACGTGTCTGATGTCGACGTGTCGCTATCGACCGTGACGCAATTAAAGCTGTCAGCATTTGCCTCTTGCAAAAGCTTTTGTAGCACAGATACAGGCAGAGCCGCATCGGTGAAAATAAATGCCAGCATGGTCGCCATATCAGGCGCAATCATGCCTGACCCTTTGGCAATGCCGGTCAGCGTCACTGTTTGGTTGCCGAATTTTGCCGTTGCGCTGGTCAATTTGGGAAATGTATCAGTGGTCATGATCGCGCGCGCCGCGCTTTGCCATTTGTTTTCCTTATCGGTTTTTTTAGCCTTTTTGTTGTCGCCTGTCTCAAGCGCTTTGAGCAGCGGTTTGGTCTCCAGCGTCTCGCCGATAACGCCGGTTGATGCGATCAGAACCTGTTCGGCCCGACAGCCGATTTTTTTCGCCGCCGCCGTGGCCGTCAGTGCGGCAGCTTTGGCACCGGCTTGACCGGTAAACGCATTGGCATTGCCCGCATTGACCAAAATGGCGCGGGCGCGGCCTTTCGAGCTGATGAGATTGGCGCGCGACAAATCAACCGCCGCCGAGGGCATTTTCGATTTGGTAAAAACCCCTGCGACAGTGGCCGTGTCGTTAAGCTCAATGAGCAAAAAATCATCGCGCCGCTTATAACGCGCGCCGCTAGCCATGACATGGAGGCGCAGCCCCGATAAAGCTTTCGGCTTGGCAATGCGTTTGGGCGCGAGTGGCGAGCGGATAATTTTCGGCGCCATTATTTTTGTCCCGTCATTCGCTGCTGGGCGAGGTATTGACGAAAACCACATCGGCACCTTCGCGCATTTCATCATATAAAGCGCGCCGCGCTTCGCTGATGAGAATTTGAAAAATCTGGTCGCGCACATCATCAATCGGCGGTGTCGGCTTGGTGCGCCGGTCTTCGACCTTAATCACATGCCAGCCAAATTGGGTTTTGACCGGCTCAGAAATCTTGCCCTTTTTCAGCTTGAAGGCAGCTTCGGAAAACGGCGCAACCATTGCGTCCTTATCAAAATAACCCAAATCACCGCCGCCGGCACCGCTTGGCCCTTTGGAGCGTTTTTTGGCAAGCTCGACAAAATCACCACCATTTTTTATCGCTGCAATTACGGCGTCGGCTTCATCTTTATTGTCGAGCAAGATATGGCGCGCGCGCACTTCTTCCTGCCTCGGGCCGTTGACGATATTTTCTTTATAGTAAGTATCAACCGCATCTTCATTGACCCGCTGCATCAGCAATTGTCCGATATAGACATCTTGCAGTGCTTTTTGCGTCATAAATTCAATCCGCTTACCGACCTCTTCGTCGCTGTCCAGTCCCGCTTCACGCGCCGCTTTGGCCGCCAAAATGCGGTCAACCATATAGCCGACCAAGGTTTCAAAACGCTGGCGTTCAGGCAATTGGCCGACCAGTCCGATAAGCTCGTCTTCAGCCAGGGAAATATCATCATAGGTAATGGCAATGCCGTTAACGGTCGCGACCGTATTGGCCGGCAGGTCTTGCGCCCATGCGCCGGAAAACGGCGCAGCGGAAAAAGCCAGCGCCAAACATAATTTACTGATTATTAACCGGAACTGCATTAACTCACCTTTCGTCATCAATCGGGCTGCATATTGAAGCCGTGAGGGCGATTTAACAAGTGGTTTTGCGTGTTATGGTAAGATGTTGAGAACAAAGCCCCCTTCCTCGCTATGCGCCGAGTCTAAGCCGGTGCAAATGGCTTCGCCAATTGACATGCGCGTCGGCGTTCCCTACATCAGCTTGTGGCCTGTCGCCCATACCCTAAAGCTTATTTTCGGCGGGGTGCGCGGCGCGCGGCCCAATGAGGTTTTTTGAGGTTCATATGCTCGGTCTAACATCAATCGCGAAGCGTTTCTTCGGCTCGGCCAATAGCCGCAAGCTACGAAGCTATTCGAGCCGATTGGCAAAAATAAACGCGCTGGAAGCCGATTTCGAGCAATTGGACGATGCCGCGCTAAAAGCCAAAACAGATGAATTTAAAAGCCGCCTCGCCAATGGCGAGACGCTGAACGATATTTTGGAAGAAGCCTTTGCCGCCGTGCGTGAAGCCGCGCGTCGCACATTGGGCCAGCGCCATTATGATGTGCAAATTATTGGCGGCATGGTGTTGCATGATGGTGCCATTTCAGAAATGAAAACCGGCGAGGGCAAAACACTGGTCGCCACATTGCCGTGTTATTTGAACGCGCTGTCGGGTCGCCCCGTGCATGTGGTTACGGTGAACGATTATCTGGCCCAGCGCGATGCCGATTGGATGCGCGTTGTGCACGAAGCCTTAGGGCTAAGCGTCGGCTGCATTGTGCATGATATGGACGATGAAGCGCGCAAAGAAGCTTACAATGCCGACATCACCTATGGCACGAATAATGAGCTGGGCTTTGATTATTTGCGAGACAATATGAAATATGCGCGCGCCGAAATGTGCCAACGTGGTCACGGCTTTGCCATTGTCGATGAGGTGGACAGTATTCTGGTTGATGAGGCGCGCACGCCGCTGATTATTTCCGGCCCGTTGGAAGACCGAACCGACCTTTATGTCGGCATTGACAAGCTGCTGCCGCATTTGGACGAGGCCGATTACGAACTCGACGAGAAAACCAAAACCGTCAACCTGTCAGATGACGGCAATGAGCATATGGAAAAGCTGCTGATTGAAAACGACTTTATGGAACAAGACGCTTCGATTTACGACATTCAAAATGTCACTTTGGTGCATCACGTCACCAATGCCTTGCGCGCCCATATTCTGTTTCAAAAAGACCGCGACTATATTGTGCGCGGCGTGGGCGATGCCGGTCAGGTTATCATTATCGATGAATTTACCGGTCGCATGATGGAGGGGCGTCGTTTTTCTGACGGCTTGCATCAGGCTTTGGAGGCGAAAGAAAGCGTAGCCATTCAGCCGGAAAACCAAACCCTTGCCAGCGTTACTTTTCAAAATTATTTCCGCCTTTATGAAACCCTATCGGGCATGACCGGCACGGCGCTGACCGAGGCGGAAGAATTTATGGATATTTACGGCCTCGATGTGGTTGAAATTCCGACCAATACTGAAATTTCGCGTCTCGACGAAGATGATGCGATTTACCGCACGGCGGCGGAAAAAACCGATGCGATTATCGAACTGGTCAGCGAATGTCAGGAAAAAAATCAACCGGTGCTGGTCGGCACGACCTCGATTGATAAGTCTGAAGAACTGTCTGCGGCCCTGAAAGCCAAGAAGATTAAGCATAATGTTTTGAATGCGCGCTATCACGAACAAGAAGCGCAAATCATCGCGCAGGCCGGCGTGCCCGGCGCGGTCACCATCGCCACCAATATGGCCGGTCGCGGCACTGATATTCAATTGGGCGGCAATCTGGATATGCGTTTGGCGCAAGAGGCCGACAATGATGACAAAAAGCGCGATGCGATTACCGCCGAAGTGGAAAAGCTGAAAGCGCAAGCGCTTGAAGCGGGCGGGCTGTGCGTTGTCGGCACAGAGCGCCATGAGAGCCGCCGCATTGACAATCAGTTGCGTGGCCGTTCAGGCCGTCAGGGCGACCCCGGTCGGTCGTGCTTCTTCCTCAGTCTGGAAGATGATTTGATGCGCATTTTCGGCACTGACCGCATGGATAGCATGTTGCAGCGTCTGGGTCTGAAAGAGGGTGAATCGATTGTCCACCCGTGGATCAACAAAGCATTGGAGCGCGCGCAGCAAAAAGTTGAAGCGCGCAATTTCGACATTCGCAAAAATATTTTGAAATATGATGATGTGATGAACGACCAACGCAAAGTGGTGTTCGAGCAGCGTCTTGAGTTTATGGAAGCCGAAAGCGTTGATGACACCATCACCATGATGCGCCATCAGACGATTGACGAAATGTTAGAGACCCATATTCCGGCTAAAGCCTATGCCGAGCAATGGGACATGGACGGGCTTGATGAAGCGGTAAAAGACGTGTTTGCGCTGGAACTGCCTTTGCAAGATTGGGCCGGCGAAGAAGGTATTGCCGACGAAGAAATCGCCGAGCGTCTATATGATAATTCAGACCGCTTCATGGCTGGCCGCGCGGTCGAGCTTGGCCCCGATATTATCCGGCAGGTTGAAAAATCCATCTTACTGCAAACCCTCGACCAGCATTGGCGCGAGCATTTGGTGACATTGGAGCATTTGCGCCAAATTGTTGGCTTACGCGGCATCGGCCAACGCGACCCGCTGGCCGAATTCAAGCTCGAAGCCTTTACCCTGTTTTCCGATTTGCTGACCGGGCTGCGCCGCGATGTCATTCGTTATTTAAGCCGCGTGCAGGTTGAGACCCGCCCGCCCGAATTGGCCGTGCCTGAAATGGCTGAGCCTGTTTCCGCTGATGCAGGCGCGCCCGGCGGCGACGCGGCTGTCGGTGCCGCCATGCCAAATGGGGGCGATGCGTTTGGCAAAGTCGGACGCAACCAACCTTGCCCATGCGGCTCGGGCAAAAAATACAAACATTGCCACGGCGCGGTGCGCTAAGGGCTTTGAGAAACCGCTTGTCAAAATTGCTGATGTGATTTTCACTGTCACCCAAAGGGAGACAGTGATGAGCGTAAAACCATTCACCATTGCCACTGATGCGGCACGCGAGAACCGCATCAAGCAGCGCATTGAAGATTTTCAATGGCCGCCGAAAATGCAGCTCAAGCCGGAGGAAAATCCGTGGGTTTACGGCATGGACCAAGACTGGTTGCAGCAATTTTGTAGCTTTCTGGTCAATGAATATAGCTGGCAAGCAACCGTCGATGAGCTTAATCGCTTCAACCATTTCACCACTGAAATTGATGGGCTGAATATCCATTTCATTCACGAAGAAGGCTCGGGCGATGCGCCCGAAGCGTTGCTGATGACGCATGGCTGGCCGGGTTCGGTTTATGAGTTTATCGAGGTCATCGACCGTTTGGCGCATCCTGAGAATTATGGCGGCGACGCCAATGACGGGCTGAGCGTCATTTGCCCGTCCCTGCCCGGCTATGGATTTTCAGACGCGCCGACGCGCCCTATCGGACAGGTGAGCACGGCGTCGATTTTTGACCGGCTGATGCGCGAACATTTGGGGTTTGATACCTATATCGCACAAGGCGGCGATTGGGGCAGTGTCGTTACCGGCATGATCGGCCTCAATCATGGTGTCGAGAAAGGCCCCGATATCGGCAAAGGCTGCAAAGCCATTCACTTGAACATGTATGGGCTGCGCGCCCATGCCGAACCCGAAACCGATGCCGAGCGCGAATGGCTGGCATCGTCGCAGGCCATTATAGAGGCCGAAAGTGCCTATTTGCAATTACAGGTCACCAAGCCGCAAACGCTGGCCTATGCGATGAGCGAAAGTCCGGTCGGCGCGGCGGCGTGGATTTTGGAAAAGTTTTACAGTTGGAGCGATTTGCCGCTGACCGACGGCAAACCCGATTTGCTAAAGCGTTATTCGATGCACGCGCTGGCATCGAATTTAATGATTTATCTGATGACCGACAGCTTCATGTCGGCGATTTGGTTTTATCGCGGCTTTGCCGAAGAATTGCCGCATATTCCGCCGGGCGAAAAAATTGCCGTGCCGGTCGGCGTTGGAAAGTTTGCCGATACTTATCTCAGCTTCCCGCCGCGCCGCATGATGGAGGGCAGTTATAATATCGTCCATTGGGCTGAGTTTGGTGATGCCGGTCATTTTGCGGCGATGGAAAATCCCGAGCAATTTGTCGGCGCGCTGCAAGATTTTATTGCCGCGCTTTAGGCACCGGCTAAACCAGACCACTGCGTCCCATATCGAGGAATTTTTGCCGCCTGGCATCGCGCAATTCTTGCGGCGATTGACCCGCCATTTGTGCCAATTCTTCCGACACCGCCAGTCCTATATCGGACATGGTTTTTTTACGGTCGCGATGCGCGCCGCCCATCGGCTCAGCCATTATGCGGTCAATCACCCCCAGCTTTTGTAAATCCTGCGCCGTTACTTTCAGCGCTTCGGCAGCCAAATTGGCTTGTTCTGACGAGCGCCATAAAATCGATGCGCAAGCCTCGGGTGAGGCGACTGTGTAAATCGAATGTTCGAGCATTAAAATCCGGCTCGCCGTAGCCAATGCCAGCGCCCCGCCTGAACCGCCTTCGCCGATAATCACCGAGACAAAAGGCACACCCAATTGCAGGCATTTATCAGTGCAGCGCGCAATTGCTTCCGACTGGCCGCGTTCTTCAGCCCCGATGCCCGGATAAGCGCCCGCCGTATCGACAAGGCTGACAACCGGCAGGTTAAAACGCTCCGCCATATCCATCACCCGAATGGCTTTGCGATAACCCTCAGGGCGCGCCATGCCGAAATTATGTTTTAACCGCGCTTGGGTATCAGAGCCTTTTTCATGCCCCAAAATTGCCACCCGCTGGCCTTGCCACCGCCCCAGACCGGCAACAATCGCATGGTCTTCAGAATATAATCGGTCGCCCGCCAGCGGGGTGAAATCATCGACCAGCGTTTCAACATAGTCGCGGCAATGCGGCCGATTAGGGTGGCGCGCCACTTGCGTCTTCTGCCACGGGTCGAGGTTTTTATAGAGCTTTTCAATCTGCGTGCTGACTTTGCCTTCGAGACGATTGATTTCCTCGACCAAATCAAGCCCATCAGCCGAACCGGCATCGCGCAATTCGCGTATTTGCCCTTCCAATGTGGCAATCGGTTTTTCAAATTCCAAATAACTTTGGCTCATGCGTAACCCCCATCGGCCAAAATTAGGCCGCTTCTCGACCATTTGGCAAGTGTCTGCTTTGCATCAGCCATCAGAATGTGGCAACGCGTCATGTGCAGCCAGCGGATGGCTGTCGCTCAACAAAGCTTTTTTTCGCGCTTCGAGAACATGGGTGTAAATTTGCGTCGTCGAAATATCAGCATGGCCCAGCATATGCTGAACGGCGCGCAAATCAGCTCCGTTTTCAACCAAATGCGTTGCAAAAGCGTGGCGGACCACATGCGGCGAAATTCGCGCCGGCGACAGACCTGCACCGATTGCCAGTTTTTCGAGAATTTGGGCAAACCGTTGGCGCGTTAAATGCCCGCTTTTGCCGCGCGCCGGAAACAGAAATTTTTCCGTTTCAGGCACTGAGATACGCCATGCCTCAAGCGCGCGTAAAGCCGGTTTCGATAGCGGCACCATGCGCTCGCGCCCGCCCTTGCCGCGCACAATCAGCACACGGTTTTGTGAATTGGCAGCGCGGCGCGGCAGGCTGACGAGCTCGGACACGCGCAGGCCGGTGGCATAAAGCACCTCGATTAAACAAATCGCGCGCAAGCGGTCGCGCATCTGTTTATCGCTTTCTGTAGGCAGATTATTTGCAGCGGCAATCAGCCGTTCGGTCTCATCGAGCGACAGCAATTTGGGCAATGGGCGCGACAGGCGCGGTCGCTTTAAGCTCAGCGCCGGATTATCGTCACGCAGGTTTTCACTTTGCAGGAATTTATAGAAGCGTCGCTGGCTGGATAAATGCCGCGCCGCCGTGCTGGCCGCCATTTGTTGTTTGTTCAGCTTACCCATATAGGCCTCAAGCGTCGTCGCTTTGGCTTGGCGCAGGGTCTCGCCGCGCTTGGCAAGGAAGGCTGATAATTGCGTCAAATCGCGTCGATAGGCCGACAATGTGTTGACCGATGCGCCACGCTCGGCAGCCATCATATCGAGAAACAAGTCCAAATCCCGGTCGCTTGACCCGTCTTCGGTGTCGCTCATGGCTGCACCGCATAATCCGGATTTGAAAAGTCTTGCGCGGGAAAAGCCGGCGCTGAAAACGCGCTCGGTTCAAATAAGCTTAAGCGTCCCGCAGCCGTCAGCAATAATTCCTCGGCCAAATTATCAGCCTCGGCGCGCAAATCTGCGCGCCGCAAATTACTCAACAGGCTGACAATCTCACTATTCTCAATCGTCTTTGTTGATTTTTCGCCATAGCTATCGACCAGAGCCAGCAACAAATCCCCGACCCATTTATTGTCGGCCAGTTTTCGCATGCGTTGTGCGTCAGCCCCTAATTGTGCGTCAGCCCCTAATTTCGGCTGCTCATCTAAAACCGCTGTATCAGCAGCAGGCAATGTTTCGTCATTTGCCACCGCGTCATCGGGCGCAATGTCAGCAATTTCAGGTGGCATAAGCCGATACGCATCGGGCAGTTCAAAACCCAGCCCTTCATAAACCGCCATTTCGCGCGCCATATAGGCTTTTAGCGCGCGCGAGGCCGCCATATATTCTGCTTCAAAAGCCGTCCAATCGGCAATCGGATGCGCCCGTGTATCGGCCGGAGCGGCAAGATCATTTTCATCGGCCAAAGGCAAATCACCAAAACCGATAATCGGTTCAGGGGCGGGTGCGCCGACATCATCACTTTGCACCGCAAGCGCGCCATCAGCCGGCGTTTCAAACCCGCCTTTAATAGCCGCGTCATAATTGCTTTCAAATGCAGGCAAAGCAGCAATCAGGTTTTCCAAAGACTGACCGGTTTGACCGAAGGTCGATAAACGCTCGACCAATAAGGACGGCGCAAAATCCAGTTCGGCAAATTTATCTGCCGCACCCAACACACCCAGCGCAGGCATCAATGCCGCCAGCACCGGCGCAGGAAGCGGGCTTGGCGCAATCGAAGAAGCCGCAGATAAAGACAAATCTGACGCGGGCGCAAAAGGCGAATCTTGCGGTGGCTCTTGCGACACATCTAACGGTGCGTCAGCCGGAAATAGCGGCACATCAGACTGGGCCACAAGCGGCAGATTGCGCAACCGGTCGTCCAGCACCAGCACCATGACGCGCCACAAGTCGCGCGCCTCGGCCTCAGCCAATATCTCAACTATTGTCTGCGCCTGCATTTCAGGCGTGCTCGAATCGACCCGCAACAGCGCCATTGCCAAAAACACGGCATCGGGCAAATCTATTTCGCCAGCCGATGCCGCCGCAATATCCGCGTCAGTATCGCCATCAGAAACAAGTTCAGATGGCGCGCGCGCATTTTCCGACTGCGGGTTTTGAAAAGCGGACAAATCAGCCAATTGGCTCAATTGCGAAAATTTCTCTGCCGTCAAACTGCCCTGCCGCATAGCCGACAGTGCGGCGCCCAATTGCGTGACCGGCGGCTGCGCATAATCCTCTGCCAAAGCTTGCATAAAATAGGGCGGCAATTGCTCAAGCGGAATGGTAACGCCATAACCGGCCAATTGCAGCA
This sequence comes from Alphaproteobacteria bacterium, assembly GCA_022428185.1. GTDB lineage: Bacteria > Pseudomonadota > Alphaproteobacteria > RS24 > RS24 > UBA8337. Next base: position 21,439 of record JAKMCZ010000286.1, read on the forward strand.
ACGCCAATTGGATCGGGGTCAGCACGCTGGGCACAACCAGAGGCGGCTCCTCCTCTTTCGCTTTGGCTGCTTTTACGTCAGCCTGCGTGCCAAATACGGGCTGCGCTTGAGCCGACATGAGAAATGCCAATTCGCGATAAAAGCGGTCTTGGCTCAGCGATTTTTCATTCAATTGCAGGGTTAAACCGGCTTTTTCAAACTCTCCGGCGCGCAACTGGCAATAGACCAATAGCTGCATGAAAAAACTCAACGTATCGGAATAGCCGCGTGTGCCGCGCTTGGGTGCTGCCACATTGCAGGCAGCTTCGCCGTCGCCGCGTCCCAAATGGGCCAGCACAACCGCACGCGCTGCATAAGGGTCGCCGGTTACGGCACCGGTCAATTTTTCTAATTGCAAAACCGACGCGGTATCGCCCAAAGCCAAAAACCGATTGAGCCGCGCCGCATACCAACTCACCCCGTCAACCGTGCCGTCCGGCGCGGCGGTGGTGCTGCGGTGCAGTTTTAGTTCAGCCTCGCGCAACGCCATAAGAAATATTTCCTCAGGCAGGCGCGCCATTTGACCGGCAATAAAGGCAAGCCGCGCACCGCGCCATAAATTATCGCCATAGCCGGTCTCCAAACCGATGGGCGCATCTTGCAGACTGCCCAATTGACCGACCTGAACAATGCCGCTGGTCGACCCAGGCGCCGCTGCCACGGCGCGCACGGCGCGTTTCGATTGGCGCGCTGCGACACGCGGCGCTAGCTTATCGGAAGATTGTTGTGGTTTGTTTGTTTGGCTAACCTGCTTGCCGATGGTCTTTTGCATGACCGGCGGCACAATATTAAGCGGTGCGCGCATGGCGTTTTGCGCCCGCGCCGGAAGTGCCGAGCTTAAGGCCAAATTTATCGTCAAGCTTATCGCCAAGCTTATGGCAAAACCCGCCATAGACCCCGTTTGGCGATGCGTCGTGACAATCTTCACAGGCAGAGATTTGGCAGGTAAATTAACCATGCATCAAAGACATTTCATCAGCGTTGAAAATCTGAATTATCCAGAACGTCAACTTCGGTTTGGCGCGGCGGCTCAACGGCGCGCGACAAAAACACCACCCCACCGATTAAAACGGCGAGACTTAGAATAACCAATACGGATTGGCGTGACCCCATAAATGCGCTCCTTTTCGAATCGCTTTCCGATTATAACAAACCATAACACTAAGGCCGCTTTGGGGCAGCGATGAACTAGACAGCGTAGCCCCTCTCACGTTAGTTTTTAGCAGCATTTATCTGTGCGAGATAGGGCAGAACGGGTGGGAACGATGACGCAGAGTAAAACCGACAACCAAATCGGCACCCGACCGATTGTTCTTATCGGTATGATGGGTGCCGGCAAATCCAGCCTGGGTGCGCGTCTGGCTGCGGAATTGGCGCTGCCTTTCCTTGATGCCGATGCCGAAATTGAAAAAGCTGCGGCGATGAGCATTGCCGAAATCTTTGAAAAACACGGTGAAACGGCCTTCAGAGATGGTGAACGCCGTGTCATTAAGCGGCTTTTGGGCGAAGGCCCAATGGTGCTGGCGCTGGGCGGCGGCGCATTTATTGACGATGAGGTGCGCGCATTGGTGCATGAAAAAGCGATTTCTATTTGGCTTGATGTGCCGCTCAATGAGCTGGTGCGTCGGGTGAAAAAGAAACCGAACAAGCGCCCGCTCTTGAAAGGCCAAAATATCGAGGCAAGGCTGACCGAGCTGATGCACCAACGCGGGCCGATTTATCAGCAGGCGACGCTGAAAGTCGATGTCGGTGGCAGCTCGCATGAGGCAGCGATTGAACGGCTGGTTGACGCCCTCCGCACTTATAATGCTGCGCCTGATAATGTCTGAACCGCAACCCGCTGAGCGTGCCACCCATAGCCTTGACTGGACAAAACCGCGCCATTTCTCTAAAGCCAAATCATGAGCGACCAACATAAGGTGAGCGTAGAGCTTGGTGACCGCGCCTATGAGATAATCATTGGCAGCGGTGTCTTGGCGCGTGCGGCAGCGCATATGGCACCGCTCTTGACGCGCCCCAAGCTGGCGATTGTTGCCGATGCAAGTTTGGCCGATAACCATTTGCCGGTATTGCGTGCCGCTTTGGACGATGCAGCCATCGCCCATGACAGCTATTTAGTGCCGTCGGGCGAGACCAGCAAAAACTTCACCCAATTATCCGAATTATGCGATTGGTTGCTGGCGCAAAAGATTGAACGCAATGATTGCATCATCGCTTTGGGCGGCGGTGTGGTCGGCGATTTGACCGGTTTTGCCGCTGCCATTTTGCGACGCGGCACGCGCTTTATACAAATCCCCACCACCCTATTGGCACAAGTCGATAGCTCGATTGGCGGCAAGACGGCAATCAATGCCAAAAGCGGCAAAAACCTTATTGGTGCATTCCACCAGCCCGATTTAGTGCTGGCCGATATGGATGTGTTGAAAACCTTGCCGCCGCGCGAGATCGGTGCCGGTTATGCCGAAATCGTCAAATATGGCGCACTGGGCGATAAAGATTTCTTTGTTTGGCTCGAAGCCAATGGTGATGCGGTGCTGGCGCTTGATGAAGCGGCAACGGCTGAAGCTGTGGCGCGCTCTTGCCGCGCTAAAGCCGCTATTGTGGCGCGCGATGAGCGTGAAACGGGTGAGCGCGCATTGCTCAATCTGGGGCATACATTCGGCCATGCGTTTGAAGCCTTGACCGGCTATGACAACACGCTTTTGCATGGCGAGGCCGTCGCCTATGGCATGGTGCTGGCATTTGCTTTTTCGGCCGCGCGCGGCCATTGCCCGCCAGACGATGCAGCGCGTGTCAAAACCCTTATTGCGGCGAGCAAATTACCCGATGCCATGAAAGCCATCGGCGCGGGTAAATTTGCGGCTGATGATTTGATCGAGGCAATGCGTCAGGACAAGAAAGTTCAGAACGGACAAATGCGCTTTATCCTGGCACATGGGCTGGGCGACACGTTTATTGCCGATGATGTTGATGAACACGAATTACGCGACTTTTTGCTGGCGCAGGGGGCGCAAGCCGCATGACCATTTCTGCCGGATTGTTATGGACGGCCGGTCTGATTTTCCTTTTGCTTATCATCTCGGCTTTTCTTTCAGGTTCTGAAACCGCTTTAACCGCGACCAGCAAGGCGCGGATTTTGCGCTTGCAGCAAGAAGGCCAGCGCCGCGCGCGCTGGGTCATTCTTTTGCTTGAACAAAAAGAGCGTTTGCTATCCGCGATTTTGCTCGGCAATAATTTGGTCAATATTTTGGCTTCGGCACTGGCGACGCGGATATTCCTAGACGCATTTGGCGAAAGCGGCGTGGTTTACGCTACTTTGGTTATGACGGTCATGGTGGTGGTTTTTGCCGAAGTGCTGCCGAAAACCTATGCGATTTTTGCGCCCGACATCACCGCCTTGCGCGCCGCCGGACCGTTGCGTGTGCTGGTGGTTGTTTTGGCTCCTATCACGCGAGCCTTGAGTTTTACCTCTGGCACGATTTTGCGTCTCACCGGCCTGTCCAAAAGCGCTGATATTTCGCTGGTGCCGGCGCATGAAGAAATTCGCGGCGCGATTGATTTGCACCATCAGGAAGGCGCGGTACGAAAAGGCGACCGCGATATGCTCGGCGGTATTCTTGATCTTGGTGATACGACATTGGAAGAAATCATGATTCACCGCAGCGCGATTTTGACCCTCGATGCCGATTTGCCGTCAGACGAAATCGTCAATGCGGTGCTCGACAGCCCCTATACGCGCATCCCGCTTTGGCGTAATGAGCCGGAAAACATTATCGGCATTTTGCACGCCAAAGATTTGCTGCGCGCGCTCGCCAATAGCCCGATTGGCGCGTCAGGTCTCAATGTCGAAAACATAACCAGTTCACCGTGGTTTGTGCCCGAAACCACCTCATTATCTGAACAGCTAAACGCATTCCGCCAGCGCAAAGCCCATTTCGCCCTTGTGGTCGATGAATATGGGGCGCTGATGGGATTGGTGACGATGGAAGATATTTTGGAAGAAATTGTCGGCTCGATTGATGACGAGCATGACCGGCCGGACAATATGCTGCGGCGGCGGCCTGATGGCACATTGGAAGTCTCCGGCGCGCTTTCTTTACGCGACCTCAATCGTGAAATGGGCTGGACCCTGCCCGATGACGAAGCCAGTTCGGTCGCCGGTCTGATTATCCATGAGGCACAAGTAATACCCGAAATCGGCCAAGTATTTGAGTTTCACGGGCTGCGTTTCCGAATTATGGGACGCCAGCGCAACCGCATCATGCAGGTGCGTATTTCCGAAATGACTTAATCGGTCTCATGCTCGCTGGGGCTTTTAAGTTTCAGCGCTAATGCATGCACCGGTCCGGCCAATTCATCGGCCAAACACGCCAGCACATGACGTTGCCGATCAAGGCGGCTCATACCATCGAACATTTCAGCCACCATATGCACCCGAAAATGCGTCTCGCCGCCCGGCGCGGCACCGGCATGGCCTTCGTGCAAATGCGATTCATCACTGAGCGTCAAATGCAGCGGTGTATAGGTATCGCTCAATTTTTGTTCTATAATGGCGTATATCTGCGTCATGGTGTCTCTTTCTAACTCGGCATCACGGTTTGCGTTTGCGGCCATATGACATATATCGCGTTCAAGACGGGCAAGCGAGTGTCATAAGTAGCAAAGCTGGCTGGCGCGACATGATAATTGATTAACCTCTGCTTCGGCGGAATAAAACAGAGCCCTTGATGAATTTGAACTCAAAATATTTCGACATGATACGCACCTCACGCGAGGAGAAGCGCGCGCAAATGGTTGAAGACGGATCACGTTGTGATTGGCCGGACTGTCTGAAATCGGGGAGCTATCCGGCTCCGGCAGGCCCGCAATCAACCGATCGGCGACGCTTTTGCTACGACCATGTGCGCGAATATAATCGCAGCTATAATTATTTCGAAGGCATGTCGCAAGATGAGGCGGAAAGCTATCGCCGCGCCGCGCAAACCGGCCATCGCCCCACTTGGTCGATGGGCACAAGACGGGCGCGCGGCAGCAAGGTGGAGGATTGGCAATTCCAAGACCCGCTGGAAATTATGGGCGAAGCCGGCTTCACCGAAGCCCAAGCCGCCTCGCCCGGCTCGAAGGCAACATCAGGACAAAAACGCGCCCTCGATGTTATGGAGTTACCGGAAACGGCGAGCGCCGATGAGGTGCGTAAAAAGTTTAAAATTCTGGTTAAGCAATATCACCCCGACGCCAATGGCGGCGATCGCAGCCATGAAGAGAAATTACAAAGCGTCATTCAGGCGCATGATTATTTGAAGGCTTCCGGCTTTTGTTAGGGCTAGCTTTCTGCTAACACCTATCACCAGCAAGCAGATATTTCGGAGATTTTTATGAGTAAAGCGGCACAAGAAACAGGCACGACCAATGTGGAAATGCCGACAGAGCCGGATACGCAAGTCAATGCCCGCGAGGTTTTCGGTGTTGATTTTGATATGATGGTTCCGGCCTTTTCCGAGCGCAGCGAAAACGTGCCGGATTTTGACGAGGATTATCTGTTCGACAAGCAAACAACAATGGCCCTGCTGGCCGGCTTTGCCCATAACCGCCGCTGCATGGTGCAGGGCTATCACGGCACCGGTAAATCGACCCATATCGAACAAGTTGCTGCCCGGCTCAATTGGCCGTGCGTACGCGTCAATCTCGACAGCCATGTCAGTCGTATCGATTTGGTCGGTAAAGATGCGATTGTGCTGAAAGAAGGCAAGCAAGTAACCGAATTCCAGGAGGGCATTTTACCCTGGGCGTTGCAAAATCCGGTGGCTCTGGTGTTTGACGAATATGATGCCGGTCGACCCGATGTGATGTTTGTTATCCAGCGTGTTTTGGAAGTGGCAGGCAAACTGACCTTGCTTGACCAAAACAAGGTCATTCGCCCGAACCCTTATTTCCGACTATTTGCCACCACCAATACAATCGGTTTGGGAGACACAAGCGGGCTGTATCACGGCACGCAACAAATCAATCAGGGTCAGATGGACCGTTGGAATATCGTCACCTCGCTGAATTATCTGGCGCATGACAAAGAAACCGATATCGTCCACGCCAAAGCACCCGGCTATGCCGGTGCTGAAGGCCGCGAAAAAATATCGTCAATGGTGCGGGTTGCCGATTTGACGCGCTCGGCTTTTATCAATGGTGATATTTCGACCGTTATGAGCCCACGCACGGTTTTGACATGGGCCGAAAATGCAGAAATTTTGGGCAATGATATCGCACTCGCCTTCCAGCTAACGTTTTTGAATAAATGCGATGAGTTGGAACGCGCCACGGTTGCCGAATTTTATCAGCGTTGCCTCGGCGATGATTTGCCCGACAGCGCCGTATCGGTTCTGGCAGACAGCAAGTGACGGAAAAATCTCCGGTCGAAGAGTTTAAGCGCGCCCTGACGCAGACCATGCGCTCGATTGCCGAAGAGGCCGAGCTTTCGGTCAGCTTCGGCTCGGAAAAACCGGCACTGGCCGGTTTGAAAGCGCGGCTGCCGCAACCGGCACGCGACCTCGACCCTGAAGACCGCCAAAATGTGCGCGGTCAGTCCGACAGTTTTGCCCTGCAATTAGCCCATCACGATGCCGCCATTTCGATGGATTTGGCACCGGCTGAAACCGATGCACGCGCTTCTTTCGATGCGGCAGAGACGGCGCGGTGTGAAGCGATTGGCGCGCGCGCCATGTCTGGCATTGGCAATAATATTAATGCCATGCACCAGGCGCGTTGCGACAAGCTGGGCTATGCCGAAGCGACAAGCCGCGAGGACGCGCCTCTGGCTGAGGCTTTGGGGTTTATGATGCGCGAGACATTGACCGGCATGACACCGCCACCGGCGGCGCAAGCATTGGTCAATGTTTGGCGCGATTGGATTGATGAGCGCGTCGGCGACAAAATGGGTGGGCTGGAAGCCGTAGTCGATGACCAAAAAGCTTTTGGCACCCTGACC
>JAKMCZ010000001.1 GCA_022428185.1 Alphaproteobacteria bacterium
GGCCTGACCAGACGGCAATGCGTCGCCGCCAGAATTTAGGCCAGAATTTAGGCCAGATTGTTTATTATTGGTGATTCGCGGGGCGCCAGATGATCCGCGGCCCGCATTATTATGCGCGTTATTGTGGGTGGTGTTTTGCGAAGGGGCAACACGCACATCAACGGTTTTGATAGTGCCGGCCTTGGCGCCCAATTCAGCGCTGAACTCAACTGATGAAATAACCCGAAGCCGGTCAGCGAATTGGCTATTGACCCGATCCCGCGCCAGCGAACTCGGCGCATCCAGCGTCAAAACACCATTTTTGAGAGTTGCCACATCTAGCGGCTTTATCCAATTGCGCCATGCCGCCTCGCCAATGTCACGGCGCATTCGCACAGATATCCGTGCCCACGCCTCGGCCACCGGCGCATCATGGGATGCGGCTTGTGTGTGCGTGTCGGCTGAGGTGGTCTGGGAAGGCTGGCCAACCAAACCCGCGCTATCTTCAAGACCTGCGCTATCTCCAAGCGGCAGGCTGTCGGGCTTCAGATCGTCTAACCAAGGGCTATTATCGGCAGGATTGTCTTCAATATTACCTGACATGTAGCCCCCAAATTTTTAATGGTTTAACGTTGAACAACACCCCGGCGACGTCGCGTGGTGTTGGTAGACATTACCTAGCGATCACGCATTTAGGCAAGATGCCGGAGCGCCAGAATCACAAAATAAACATGCTAAAAATGCAGTTATTTCTGTTGACATAATTTTGGTAGGAAAACGGCTGTTTGACCCATAAAGCTAAATGTTTCAATGGCCGAATCGGATCGATGTAATCTAGCGACTAAGGTTATCCTACCAAATGGCAAAACCAGAAAAAGACGCACAAATAACAAAAGGCCCAGTGGGTTTCTGGACCTAGTGTAAACATATTTAGGCTATCAGGCTGGATAATTATCCAGCCATCGCACGCTTGTTAGTTAAGCGGCGAGTGCCTTAACGCGGCTAGATAGACGCGACATTTTGCGAGATGCCGTATTCTTGTGGATAACACCACGCGTTACACCGCGCATCAGCTCAGGCTGTGCGTTGCGCAGCGCTTCACGAGCTTGCTCGGCGTCACCAGCAGAAATTGCCACCTCAACTTTTTTGAGGAACGTCCGGATACGGCTCATGCGCGCACCATTGATGATGGCGCGATTTGCGTTACGACGAATACGTTTCTTTGCAGACTTATGATTTGCCATGGGGCTCAAAAATCCCTGTTAAATTCCAATGTGTCGCGGTGTATATGACGTTTTTGCCTGTTCCGTCAAGCGATTTAGGCCTTATTGCCCCCGCCAAACATCAATTCGGGCAACGATATGGGCATCAATTCGGGCGTAGCATGATTTTCCACAGGGCGCCGGCCGCTGTTTTGACCTTCGTAACGCTTAATTTCTCAGGCCCACGCTCCCAATTTCCGTTGCCGCCTACCCAGCCAAGCCCCGGAAGCGCCGAATCGTAAAATGCGATTATATCGGCCGATGAATTGGCGTTTGAGGCAAAAATCATAACAATCCGGCCACTCGGCGAATCGAAGGCAAAACCAAGCTCCGGCTCGATTACCAAACCATCCATAATCGGCACGTCACCAACCCAGCGATCCTGTTGGGCGGCAGAGGCACCAAGCGGCGTCCATACCGCGCCCATCACCAGCAATGAAACCAGCGCCAAAACACGGCCAACCCGCTTTAGGGGCAAAGCAAGAAAACGCGGTGATGCAGGGGCAAGGAAGGGAGTGATAGTCATATCGCCTCTATATGGCCAAAGGTTGCGGTGTGGGTTGCGTTAACAGGCTACACCAGAAATCGTGAAGGGCAGGATAACTTACCGCTGGCATTTCGCACAGAAGAAACTGCTCCGCCCCGATTGGACAATGGTTTGGATAGGCGCCGCACAGCTTGTACAGGCCTCACCGTCGCGGCCATAAACCGCAAGCTGTTGCACAAAATAGCCGATTTCACCACCGGGCTGAACATGATCGCGAAGGCTAGTGCCGCCCTCGGCAATGGCCCGCCCCAACACATCTCTAATCGACGTGACTAGCCGGTCCGCCCGCCGTCCGGCGATGGTGCCGGCTTTGCGCCGCGGGGAAATACCGGCATAGAACAACGCCTCGCACGCATATATATTGCCAATACCAGCGACGATTTGCTGGTTAAGCAAAGCGTTTTTAATCGGGCCGGTCCGCCCTGCCAGAGCGCTCGATAAATGCGCCGCAGAGAATGAATT
>JAKMCZ010000011.1 GCA_022428185.1 Alphaproteobacteria bacterium
AACGCCTTGCAGGCCGACATGCAGACGCGCATTATTCATCATGGTGAACATGCAGGCCATGCCACCATGCTCGGGGCCAACCAACCAACCGGTTGCGCCGCCGGTCTCATCGACATTTTCGCCAAACGCCATCACGCAAGTGGGGCTCGCATGAATACCCAGCTTCTCTTCCAGCCCAATGCATTTCACATCATTGGCCGCGCCCAGCGCTCCATCATCACCAACCATGAATTTTGGTACGACAAACAGAGAATTGCCTTTGGTGCCTTCGGGGGCACCCGGCGTGCGCGCCAAGACCAAATGAATGATATTGTCTGTCATATTGTGGTCGCCATAGGTGATGTAAATTTTTGTGCCGGTTATTTTATAACTGCCATCATCTTGCGGTATGGCTTTAGAGCGAATGTTGCCGACATCAGAACCGGCATGCGGCTCGGTCAAATTCATCGTCGCTGACCACTCCCCGCTAATCACGCGGCGCAGATATTTCTCTTTTTGCTCTTCCGTCGCATGCGCGGCCATCGCCTCAATGCCGCCATTAGAGAGCATCGGACAAAGCTGAAAGCCGATATTCGAGTTCATCATTTCAGTGACCGCATTAGACAAGGCGAGCGGCAGCCCCTGCCCGCCATATTCGTTCGGCGCGGCCAGTGTCGGCCAGCCGCCCTCAATGTATTTTGCGTAAGCGGTTTTGAAACTTTCCGGCACTTTCACGCCGTCTTCGGTCAAATGCGCGCCGGTTTGGTCACCGTCCCAATTGGCAGGCGCGACATAATCATTTGCCAGCTTGGCCGCTTCATCAAGAATCGCAGTCAACAGATCGTCTGACAAATCTTCGTATTGGCCGCTATCAATCAGCCGCTGAAAACCTGCCTCTTGCATAAGCGCAAACTGAATTTCTGAAACCGGCGCACGATAAGCCATGACAATCTCCCGTAATTTCCGCTAATCTAAATCAACAAGAAGCGAATGACACGCAGTTATTGGAAAATTTTCTGTGTCAAAAGGCCACAAGAATTGGGGATCATCATGGACATTAAGCGCGACAATGGCTTCGGCCTTGCCAAGCAGGCATTGTGGATTTGGATTGCTGCCACATTGCTTGCCAGCTTGGTTTTATGGGGCTGGCTGTTCAGCAGCATTGCCGTATCGGTTGACGCTTGGCAGTTATGGGTGCGCTATACGGCGCGGCTTTCATTCTTTTTGTTTCTGGCTTCCTACATTGCCGCGCCGCTTTATGAGTTGACCAAACACGGCCTGATCGCATCTTTGCGACGCAATCGCCGCAATGCAGGTATCAGCTTTGCCATCGCGCATATTATCCATCTCTATGCCCTTATCGCTTACCTATATATCTCAGGGGAGCCGACCGATATGGTGACAATAATTGTCGGCGGCGGCGCTTATGTGGTGATGTTTGCCATGCTCGCCAGTTCCAATGATGCAGCCATTCGTCGATTGGGTGCGGTTAATTGGCGGCGTTTGCATAAATTCGGCGCGCATTATTTGGCTTTCGTTTTTGTTTTTACGTATACGAGCGGCTATTTGGCCGGATATGGCAAACCGCTCATCTTGATATTGCTCGGCTGGGTCGCCATACTGCTGCGCATATTTGTGATGATCAAAACCCGAGGGGGAACAGAAAAATGACCGATTTCGCAAGCTGTAAAATTGACGATGGCATCGCCCTAATCACGCTTGATGACGGCAAAGCCAATGCGTTCAGCTTTGATATGTTGGACGCGATTAACGCGGCAATGGACGACGCCGAAGCCAATGCTGATGTGATTGTTCTAACCGGTCGCGCCGGCGTGATGTGCGCCGGATTTGACCTGAAAGTCATGCAGAACGATCCCGATAAAGTGCCTGATTTGGTCGGCAAAGGCGGCGACCTGCTGCTGCGTATCTTCCGCAATAAAAAGCCGACAATCATTGCCTCATCAGGACATGGCATTGCGGCGGGCGGCTTGCTCATGCTGTCTGCTGATTATCGTATCGGTGTCGATAGCGACAGTCGCTACGGCCTCAATGAAAGCGCCATTGGCATGGTTCTGCCGCCCTATGGCTATGATTTAGCGGCTTTTAAAATCAACAATAAATACCTCGATAACTGCTTTGTCGGCGCGATGCTTGTCGACCCGCATACGGCGGTCAAAGCCAGCTTCCTCGACGAAGTGGTTGCTGCCGATAAGCTGATGGAACGGGCGATGGAAAAAGCGCACGAGATGCAAAAGCTCGACGGCAAGGCCTATTACGGCAACAAGAAGCTGGTGCGCGGCGCGGTGGCTGACAAAATCGAAGCTGATTTGAAGACCGGTAAAGGTTTGAAAGTGGGCGTTTAGCAACATTTTCCTTTAGCCTGCGAATATTGAAGCGAAAAAATGCTATCCTGTGATTCGTAACAGGAGCGGTATTTGTCATTCGTAACTAAAGCTGCCCGGTCGGACATCGGATCCGGGATAGCGATTGCCCTTTTATCGCTCACTTATGGCTTGTCTTACGGCGCCTTGCTGTTCTCATCGCCCTTACTCAGCCCTTATATCGGCTATGCCATCAGCGCATCGCTGGTGACGACAATCGTTTCAGCCTCCGCCGTGGCTTATTTATCGCGGATAAACTTCTCGATTGCCGGTCCGGATTCGAACTCAGTGGCGGTGATGGCGAGCCTGTTTTTCCTTGTCGCACAAAGCCTCACCAATAAGGGCATTACCGGCGAATTGCTTGCCCTTTCTACGCTCACCATAATGGTCGGCATTACCCTGATTACCGGCCTTATCATGTTCCTTCTCGGCTATTTTCGATTGGGAAACTTTATCCGTTTTGTGCCGATATCGGTCGCCGGTGGGTTTCTGGCTGCGGCGGGTTGTTTGATGGTCAGCGGCGCGATTGCGCTGGCGACCGGTCTTGACCTTATGAACCCATCAAGTCTGGGCAATATTACGCAGTTACAATGGGGTAAATTGGCGGCGATTATCGCGCTGGCGGCCACTTATTGGTATGTGTCGGGCTATGTCGCCAATAATTTGGCCCTACCATTGGCTATTTTCGCCTCAATCTTTGTCGCCCATGCAGTTTTTGTCCTGCAAGGATTGTCGATTGGTGAGGCACAAGAAATGGGACTGTTGCTGTCGGTTTCGAGCGAGACAAAAATGTTCAATCCGGCAACGCAAAGCACACTCGATGCTGCAACATTGGCAACATTTATCGAATTTATCCCTGAAACATTAGCCGTGATTTTTGTCGTCGGCATCGCCATTCTGCTGATTATCGCCGGTATCGAACTTGAACAAAACTTTGATTCCGACTTAAATCACGAACTCAAGATACATGGTTATGCCATTGGTTTATCTGGTCTTTTAGGCGGCTTTGCCGGGCTGGTATCACTGTCGCGCTCGCTGCTCAATGCAGAAAAGAAAAGTCGCTTCCCCATTGCTGCGTTCCTCACAATTATCCTTTGCCTAACCGTTCTATTTGTCGGCAATCAAATCATCTCGCTACTGCCGCAAATCTCGCTCGCCGCCATTATTTTGTTCCTCGGCGCACAAATTGCGTTTCGTTGGATGGTGCAAACCTATCGAACGCTCGACGCGATTGAGTATTTGATGATTTTGGTGATTGCAGGCACCACGCTTTATGCCGGTTTTATTGCCGGTTTGAGCCTCGGTGTCGTTGCCGGTTGCATCTTATTTTCAGCCCGCGCCAGCATTATCAGCATTGTCAGGTCGCAGCTATCGGGCGAGGCCTATCGTTCACGCGTGGTGCGCTCTAAAGACGAAGAGGATTTCCTCGATGGGGTGCATAAAACCATTCGTATTTATGAGTTGCAGGGTTTCTTTTTCTTCGGCACGGCGCATAATTTTTACACCCTCATCAAAGACGAATTGGACAATCAAGGCCATGACATTCAGCATCTGATTTTATCGTTCAGGCATGTCAGCGGTATTGATGCCTCAGCCGAACAGATTTTGCAGAAGATTTTCTATGCCGCCGATAAGAATAATTGCTCGGTTTCAACCATCGAATTGCCAAAACGCGACCAGCTTGGGCTGGCGCGCCTGCTGCGCCGCTCCCCTTCCCTGATTGCCGACCAGAATTATGCGGCGATTTATGATGCAATGGAGGCGATTGAAGAAAGCATGCTGCGCGACCGCGCTTTTGACGAAGTGGCCTCTTTGCAACGCTGGTTAGAGACGCGGTTTGAGGACAAGGTCGCTGCCGACCATTTATTTAAAGCACTTGAGCTGCAAGAATTTGAGGATGGTGAGGTGATTTGTCGTCAGGGCGACGATGCCAATGAAATTTACTTTCTGGATCGCGGTCGC
>JAKMCZ010000034.1 GCA_022428185.1 Alphaproteobacteria bacterium
CCTTTATCTTGGCGGCATCGCGCACCCCGTCAAACAGGCTGGCTTTGCGGTCATGCGCCAGGTCGAAAAGCCCTGTCTCATCAATGCCGCCCAATGGGCTGCGCAAAAATATTGCCACTGCCATATCATCAGACGGGTTCAATGCGATATCGAGCGCGGCAAGAATGTCGGCGACCGCCAATTGCTCGAGCAGCACCATGCGGTCAGCACCGGCGACATTAATATCAAGTCGCTTTAGGGCGCGGCTCAGCTCGGGCACGAAAGCGTCGCGCTTGCGCACCAGCACCAAGATATCACCGGCGCTGATATTTTGCGGCGCATCGTTGAGCAAATCATTTATTTTATCGGCGATTTTGCGCACCAAACGGTTGCGCCCACCGCGCTCAGCAGTATCGGGAATTTGCCAAGCTTCCAGTGTCCGGTCATCGAGTGGGGTTGCCAAAGCCGGCCATATATCAACATGACCGATTGATTTGGCGCGCTCGGCAATATGTTCGACCGCTTGCCCGTCGGCGGTCAGGCCTTGACGATTAGCGTTATCGGCGAATACCAAATCGACGGCTTTTAGAATTTGCGGGGTCGAGCGCCATGAACGGGTCATGGCAACATAGGAAAATTGTCCGCCGATTGCGGTTATGGCCTTTTCGAAATAGTCGCGTCGCGCAGCAAAACCGGTCGGGTCAGCGCCTTGAAAGCTGAAGATTGATTGCTTTTCATCGCCGACCGCAAAGATGGTGCGCGGGCGTTTGTCTTTGGCAGACAGACCGGCATCGTCAAAAAATGCATCGGCGAGCGCGGTGATCACGCGCCATTGTGCCGGACTTGTATCTTGCGCCTCATCGACCAGAATATGCTCCAGCCCATTATCGATTTTGAACAAGACCCATTGCGCCGCACCGGCCCCGCTCAATAATTGATTGGTCATGCTCACCAAATCATCATAATCAAGCACGCCGAGACGGGTTTTCTCGGCCTCATAACCGCTCAGCAGCGCATCGGCGAAATCATAAAGCGCGGCGGAAAGTTGATGATTGGTGAGCGCTTTTACACGCTCATCAACATGTTCAATTTTTGCCTGTGCCGCGTCCATCGCCTCGGCATGCTCCGGCGCCTCATGCGCCAGCGCGGCTGAATAAAGCTGCGCCCGCAAATTGCCGTTTTGGGTGAAAAACACCTCGCGCAAATAAGGCCAAGCCGCTTCGGCAGTTTCTTCGGTGATGTTTTGTGGGTCGGATTGAAACATTGCCAGCCATGTACTCAGCCGCACGGCCTGTTTTTGGTCATTCACGCCGCCATTTTCATACCAGTTTTGCGCCACTTGAGCGGTGGCGACGATATCAAGGCTGACTTGTTTTATCGGCGCGGCGATTGGGGGCAGCCCGCCGCCGGGGTCGCGCAAGTCGTCCAGTCCTATTGCTGAGGCGAGCGCGTCCAGATTGTCGCTGGCGCGCGCGCGGTCAAACCGACTGCGTTGGCTGATGATTTGACGCCCCAATGCCATAATATCGTTTTCGGCCAATGCGCGGGTCAACACGGCCAGTGCGGCGGCGCGCGTCGGGGCCTGGGCGCGCAACAGCAAATCGCTCATCACCGTGCTTTGTAAGGTCTGCGCATCTTGTTCGTCCATCAGGTCAAAATGCGGCGATAGTCCGGCCTCCAACGGAAACCGCTTTAACAGGCTTTCGCAAAACCCGTGTATCGTCTGCAAGCGCAGGCCGCCCGGCGTTTCCATTGCTTGCGCAAATAAAATGCGCGCCCGATGCAAGGTCTCAGCGTCAATTTGAATATCCAGTCGCTTTTCAATTGCGGCGCGCAACTTGGCATCGTCAAGTAGCGCCCATTCTGCCAATAGGTCGAACAGCCGTACTTGCATTTCTGCTGCTGCGGCGCGCGTATAGGTCAGGCAGAGAAGCCGCTCCGGTTTCACCCCGTCCAGCATTAGGCGCGCCAAGCGCGACACTAAAATATAGGTTTTACCGGCACCCGCATTGGCCCCGACCCAAGCCGAGCCGCGCGGGTTCAGCGCGTCATTGGTCTCACCATTAGATACTGCGCTCATCAATTATCCTCCTCATGCCATTCAGGGCAGCGAGCCAAATGGTCAAACGGTCGGTCGGTCAGATGCGCGGTGCCGAAACGGTTTTGCGGGCGAATATGCACCAGATAGGGTTGCGCCGGATCATCATAAAGCGCAATCAATTGACGCAGCATGGCGAGCGCGCCGTCGAGCAAATCGTTACTGGCCTCAAAGCTTGTCGGCTCAGCGGCGGGGGTGCGCCCGCTTAATCGTAAATAAGTCAGCGCCCGGGTAGAGCCATGCAACGGGTCTTGTCCCGTAGTTAATTGCCCCGTACCAAACCGACCATCGCGCAAAATAGCCGCCTCCAGCGTTAATTGCGGCGCCAAATGATCAGTCACGCGCGATTTCGGCGGCGCACTGCCGGTTTTGTAATCGATAATATCGAACCCGCCATTGGATAATAAATCCAACCGGTCGGCTTTTGCCGTCAGAGTAAAATCGTCAACAGTCAGCGTTCCGCTCAATTCGACAAAACTTGCCGCCAACTCGTGCGCCCGTTTTGTCTCGTAATCGTCAAGCCAGTATGCCAATGCCGCGAGCCGCGCTTGCCAGAACTGCATCAGCGCCGCTCCACCGGCACGGCGGGTCTGTTCTTCTTGCGCCAAAGCCAAAAAAGCGTCCGCTGCATTCTCTTTCAAATGGTGTTCTTCAGCGATGAAGCGCTCCATCAACCGATGCACAAAAATGCCGCGATGAGCGGCATTGGGCGGCGCGTCCACCGCATCAAGCGCGCGCAAACGCAATATTTTTTTGGCGTAAATCTCATACGGATTGTGCAATAGCGTCTCAATTTGGGTCACCGATAACTGGCGTGGTCTTGCAGCCACTGGCGGGCAGGGGCGCGGCGCGCTTTCGGCTTCAGGCGCGGCTGCACTGCGGTCGAGTGTCTGCCACCAATTGACCAATGCATCGCCCTTATGGCGCGGCAGCTTGCCTGCCAGTGTTTCAAGCCGTCTCAGCCAACGTGCTGCCACGCTGGGCGCACCATCTATTTTTTGCGCGCGGGTCAAATAAACCTCGGGCGCGGCAGCCGCTTGCACGAAATCATGTGCTGCCTGACCGATTTGCCGCTCCGGCTGGCTCATACCCAAATCATTGCGCATCGGGCGCGATAGCCACGGGCCGGTCTCCGGCATGGGCGGCCAAACCGTTTCATTAAGCCCGCCCAAAATCATCACATCGGCCTGCATGAGGCGCGCTTCCAGCGGCCCTAAAATTGCCAATCGCGGTTGGCCCGGGGCTTGGCGGCGCACGCTTTGGCGCATCAGCCACATATCAAAAAGCGGCGCGAAATCTCCGGCGGTCATGGTCGGTGCCAGCGCGCTATGCTCGTGCAGTGCGTCAAATAGGGCGCGCAAAGCGCGGCCCTCTTCATCACTTGCGAATAAAATGGCGGTTCGTGCGCCGTTCTCTTCTTCTTCGTTCGGGTCGGCGCTCAGCAAATGCGCGGCGCTTTCGTGTAATGCGGTTAATTGAGCGCTCATAGTGGCCGGTTCAGGCAGAGCGTCGAAGGGGTTAAATGCCATCTCCAGTCGGGCCAGGAGGGCCGCCGCTTTTTGTTTGTCGGCGTCATTGGTGGTTGTGCTTTGCGCCAGTGCGGCGCGCAAGCCGGCCAGCCCGCCAAACGGTTGCGGGCCGCGCAAAACAGCGTTTTCAAGCACTCTGATATGCGCTAAATGGCGGCGGCGCGATTGCCCCAAACAGACCAAAGGATGTTTGAGCACAGCCAGCATATCGACCGGCGCAAAGTGCGTGTTGCGCGCCTGCAAAATCAGGCGCAACAAACGCGCGCGCGGCAGATTGCTGAGCGGCTGACCCGCCGTATCGTCAATATTTATATCCCAACGTTTTAACTCAGCCGCCACACGGCGCGCCAAATTGCGGTCTCGGGTGACCAGCGCGGCGGTTTTATCGGGCGTCTCAAGCACACCGCGCATCGCCAGCGCAATCGCACCGGCTTCGGCGCGCATATCGGGTGCTTCGATAAGGGTCAGCCCCTCAAAAACATTTTTGCTTTGCGCAATGGCATCAAAAGCAGCCCAATTTGCCGTTTGTTCAGCCGGAACCATTGCTCGGTTGAGCACTTCAACGCGCGGCGCGGCTGGCGGGCTGCCTGGAAAACGCTTAATCGTTTCTGGCACGGCCTGCATATGCTCAAGTAAGCTTGCCAGCGCATATTGGGGATGCGCCGGATCTTTGCCGATCGCACGCCATAAATTGTCATCAGCCGCTTCATCAAGGCCGGGCAGCAACACCGCGCCGCGCGGCAGACGCGCAATCAGCGACAATAAGTCAGCCGTTGCTCGTATCGAGCCGGTTGAACCGGCTGCCAAAATCGGGTGCGTGGGTGGGTTCTTTTGCCAACTGCGCCGCCGTCGGTCGAGCAGCGCATTGCGCCGCGCCGTCGGATCCATCTGTCCCATTTCGTTCAATTGCTCGGGCCAATAGCCCAACACGATGTTGAGCAGTGAGACAATATGC
>JAKMCZ010000042.1 GCA_022428185.1 Alphaproteobacteria bacterium
ATCACATCCATGCCCGACAATCCGGCAGCATGATCCATAATGTGCCAGACCTTGACCCCCTCTTTGCCATTGGCGGCAAATTCGGGCCAATAGGTGGCGACATTTTCATCGAAATCCAACTGTCCGCGACTGGCAAGCACCAGCGCGCATAAAAACGACATCGGCTTGGTGGTTGAATAAACATTGACCAGACTGTCTTCTTGCCAATCGGTTTCCCCCGCAGCGTCAAGTGCGCCGCCCCAAATATCGACAACCATTTCGCCTTCCAGCGACACGGCGAACGAACCGCCGAGATCGGCACCGCTTTCAATGCTATTGGCTAATACATCTTTAACCGCTTGAAAGCGTGCATCGCACTGACCCGAAATTTCCACCATGATATCCCCCTTACTGATAACGCCGCGCCAGCCTAGCGGCAAAGAAGGCGACAAATCAATCGCGGTAAATCAATTTCGTTAACGGAATCGGCGCTTGTGCCGAAAAAATAAGAAACCCTAAAAGTCCGAGACAATGCCGGCTTTTTCCCAATCGCCATAGCGCGTTGGCTCGGGGCCTTCTTGACCGCCCTTTTCTTTCGGACGCGGGCCGGTGCTCACACCGGCGCGGCGGTCGGCTGCTTCCTTCAAGGCTTTTTCCTGCGCGGCCTCGCGTTGCGCCGATACGGTTTTTTCTGACTTACTCATAGCCTATATATGGGGCTTGCGAAGCGCTTGCCAAGATGGTGTAACCGCCTGATGACATCAAAAATGCCAAAAGCCAAATCGGGGCGCACAGGCGGGCGTGGCAAAAGCGGTGCGCGCCGCGCCGCTGCCACCATGCTAGCCGCCATTATGCGCGGCAAAACGCTGAACGAAGCGCGCGACAAGCTTGACCAATTGAGCGATAGCGACCGCGCTTTGGCTGATGCGATTGTGCAGGCGACGCTGCGCCATTTCGGTGAAATCGAGGCGCTTATTCGCGCCCATGTCAAAAAAATGCCGCCGCGCAATTCGCTGGCGCAGCCGCTTTTATTTATCGGCGCGGCGCAATTGCTTTACATGAATGTGCCGAGCCATGCCGCCTTGCACGAAACCGTTGCCGCCACCGGACGGCGCGAGCAACCGTATCGCGGCCTCATCAATGCCGTGTTGCGCAATTTGGCGCGCGCGCAAGAAGCCGACACTTTGCCGCCGCCCGACCCGTTAGCCAATATTCCGGACTGGCTTATCGATAATTGGCGCGCCTTTTACGGCGCGGAAAAAACCGCCGCCATCGCCGCCAGTCTCGCCGATGCGCCACCGCTCGATTTATGTTTTCCCGATGCCGCCTCGGCTCAAGTCTGGGCAGAAGAAAATAGCGGCAGGTTTTTACCGCCATCGCATGTGCGCCTCGATGCGCCGGAAAATGTCGCCGCCCTGCCCGGTTTTAACGATGGTCGGTTTTGGGTGCAAAATGCCGCCGCCGGTCATTTGGCGGCAGCGTTGCTATCGGTGCTGGACGCGCCGGCCAATATTCTCGATGTTTGTGCCGCCCCGGGTGGCAAAACCCTGCAGCTTGCTTCTGCTCTAACCGGCGAAAACGGTCACCGGCATCACGTGAGCGCGCTCGATATATCCAAAACGCGGCTTGCCCGCTTGCATGAAAATCTGGCGCGCACCGGCCTTGAGGTAAACAGCATTTGCGCCGATGCGCTGGCTTGGACAAGCGACATATCTTACGACGCCGTATTGCTGGACGCGCCGTGCACGGCCACGGGAACGCTGCGCCGCCATCCCGATTTATTGCGCCATCGCAGCGCCTCCCAAATGGATCGGCTGGTCGCCTTGCAAGCCGCCTTATTGGCGCGCGCCGATGATTGGGTGAAGCCGGGCGGCTATCTGGCCTATGGCGTATGTGCTTTGCAACGCCAAGAAGGCGAAGACCAAATCGCCGATTTTTTGGCCTCAGCGCCGCATTATACGCAAGTTGATATGGGGCACGCCCAACGCTTTACACCGGACGAAAATATGGACGGGTTTTTTATCGCCCTGCTGCAAAGGGCGGTTTAAGGCGGCGATAAAAAAGCGTAAAAACCCCTGAATAAGGCGGGCAAAACACCCTTTGGCGCGCCTGCAGCGGCTTGTCGTTTAAGCCGAAACAAGCTACAGACGTAAGAGATATAAATTGCGTTCGACACCGGTACATAGATAGGTTCTTCGACATGGCTGACGTCAAGATTTCGCCCTCAATTCTTTCTGCAGACTTCGCCCGTCTCGGCGACGAGGTGGCGGCAATTTGCGCCGCCGGTTGCGATTATGTGCATGTCGATGTGATGGACGGGCATTTTGTCCCCAATCTGACCATCGGCCCCGATGTGGTGAAAGCGATTAAACCGCATGCGACCAAGCCGCTTGATGTGCATCTGATGATTGCGCCGGTTGACCCTTATATCAGTGCCTTTGCCGAGGCCGGTGCTGAGATTATTACCTTTCACCCCGAAGCCGGACCGCACCCGCACCGCACCGCGCAAGCCATTCGCGCAGCCGGTTGCCGCGTCGGTGTCTCGCTTAATCCGGCAACGCCGGTTTCTGTGCTCGACAGCCTAATTGATGAGATTGACCTTATTCTTGTCATGTCGGTTAATCCGGGGTTTGGCGGGCAAAGCTTTATCGAGAGCCAATTGGACAAAATCCGCATCCTGCGCGCCATGATTGATGCGTCAGGGCGCGATATAGAGCTTGAGGTCGATGGCGGCGTCAATCGCGAAAATGCCGCGCAAGTTATCGAGGCCGGTGCCAGCATGCTGGTTGCCGGAACCGCCAGCTTTGCCGGTGGCGCAGAAAAATATGCCGATAACATTACCGCTTTACGCAATGCTGCGAGGGCCTAATGGCGCGTGCGCAGCGGCTGGCCTCGCGCTTTGAAACGCTTTCAGCCAGCGTCGCCCGCCTGCGCCAAAACCTGACCATCGCTTTTTATCGCGCACCATTCGGGCGCGGCCTGTGGCGCGGCAGCAATGAGCCGACACTGTTTGACTATCCTGACGGCTTGCGCCCGGGCAATGCACTGCGCGGCGAAAGCTGGCTGGCCGGTGATTTTTCACTGCCCGGCGGCGTGTTGCGCGGGCTTGGACAATTGCCGTTTGACATGACCCCGCCCAGCGCCGCTTGGCATGACAGTCTGCATGACTTTGGTTGGCTGCCCGATGTGCTGGCAGTGGCTGATGGCGGCGGCCATAAAGCGGTGCGCGAGGCAATATTGCACTGGTCTATAGCGCCTTATATTCATCGCCGCGCGCCGATGCGACCGGCATTGGTCGGGCGGCGTTTAATGCGCTGGACGCAAGCCCTATCCGAGGTCAAAAGCGGCTTTGACGGGCAAGCAATGGCGCGTATTCATGCCA
Organism: Alphaproteobacteria bacterium; assembly: GCA_022428185.1. Classification (GTDB taxonomy): domain Bacteria; phylum Pseudomonadota; class Alphaproteobacteria; order RS24; family RS24; genus UBA8337. Next base: position 3,362 of record JAKMCZ010000042.1, read on the forward strand.
GTTTTTCGGCTCAAACGCGCTGGCTCGACCGATTGGCGCCGCAATGCAATGACGGCGTTGACCGGCTACATGCCGCTTTGGGGCTGACTTTGGCCGCCTGCGCCCTACCCCAACAGGGAGCGATTTTGCGCCGTGGTATGGATTTATTGAGCCGAGAAATACGCCGTCAAATATTGCCCGATGGCGGGCATGCCTCGCGT
>JAKMCZ010000123.1 GCA_022428185.1 Alphaproteobacteria bacterium
CTCGCGGCTCAGCGAGTCCCAGCACAGGCCGGTGGCAGTGACATATTCAAAATCCAATGCCGGACTCAAATTGAACTTATAAGTTCCGTCCGCATCAATGATTAATTTGCCTTTGCGTTTCGGGTCACCCACAAGGTCGAGTGACAAAACATATTCGGTTTCAAGACTCTTAAAAATATCCCCGGCTTCCTTGCGAGCGTAAAAGTCGCCCTTCACCTTAATCCATGCATTGTCGAAAAAACGCTTTTCGAAACTCGGATGCGGAATACCCAAATAGCTGATGAGAAATTGCCCGTCCTCGCGCGACAAGATAACGAAATCATAAAGCGATTGGCCGCTTTGCCAATCAAACTCGCCATCGGAACAAAAAGTGACTTTATCAGCGTTAAATACGCTGGCTTGTGCCATCGCTTGAGGTGCTGCAAAAGCAGCCATAGCGAGCAGCACGAGGGCTCTGGGGAGGTGGTGCAAATTCATGCGCGGAAACTATCAGAAAAATCGGTCAACGCAATGCGGCAGTTCGAAAAAATAACAAAAACTTTGGGTTGTGATTTTTCAGCAATTCGTCATGTTTTATCGGTCATTTAGTACAGGAGTTTTGACATGAGTGTAATGGTAACCGCCGAATTTAAATTCAAACCCGAAGCCGCCGATAAGATGATTGAGACCTTTAAGGCCATTTTGCCGGATACACGCGCCTATGCAGGCAACGAGGGTTTGCAGAGCTATTACGAGGCATCAACTCAATCACTTTTGCTGGTCGAAACATGGGAAAGTTCGGAACATCAGCAAGCCTATTTGGGTTGGCGCGTCGAAAGCGGTCTGCTCGACCAAATCGGTGACGGCCTCGCCGCTGACCCTGCATTTCGCACTTTCGATATTCGCGAAGACGTTTAAGCCCCCCGCATAACGAGCGATTGCCGCTTGGCATCGGCTCCCTACTGTGGCATGCCACTGACAGGGAGAGATTATGAGCGCATCAACACAAAGGCTCGGTTGGGGACAAAAAATCGGCTATGGCAGCGGCGATTTTGCCTTTAATCTCTATTGGCAAGGCATCAGCCTCTACCTGTTTTATTTCTATACCGATGTAATCGGTCTGCCCAATGCGATGGCGGGCATTATTTATGCCATAGGGTCGTTTTGGGACGCGGGCACGGATCCGATTATGGGCTATCTGGCGGAGCGAACGCGCTCCCGCTGGGGACGTTACCGGCCTTATTTGCTGTTTGTGCCGGTGCCAATGGCGTTTGGCTATATGCTGTTGCTCTGGCACCCGGGTGATATGTCCACCACCTCGCTCGGCCTTATGGCGCTGGTCGGCCAGTTGGTTTTCCGACTGCTGTTTACGATGGCCTCCACCCCTTATTCGGCACTCATGGCGCGCATGACCAGTAATTCAGAAGACCGCGCAGGCATGGCCGGCGCGCGCATGCTGTTTGCCTATCTCGGCGCATTTTCCGTCGTCGCATTGGCCGGTTACTTGCTCGACAATTCAGAAAATGACCGCGAAGCCTTTATGTCGCTGGCTATCATTTCAGGTATTTTAGCCACCGCGATTTTCTGGATTTGCTTTGCCATATGCCGCGAGCCGCCCGAAGACGGCGCGTCTGAAACCCTGCCCGATTTGAAACAGATATTTGCCTCGCTGCGCCACAACACACCTTTCGTGATTGTCTTTGTCGCCATTGTGATGATGACCACCGGCACCACGGTTATCGGCAAAACCATGATTTACTTTTTTGAATATCAAATGGGTGACCGCAATGGCGCACAAATCGCGCTGATGGCGTTCGGCCTAACAGGTCTGCTGGTCATTCCTTTCTGGACATTTGTAACGCTTAAAACCTCCAAACGGTTTGTTTGGATGATTGGCAGTTTTTTCCTGTCACTGGCGCTGCTGGCGTTTCTGGTCAATCCGGCCACATCGCAGAATATGGTGATTTTGAATTATGTCGCCATGAGCTTCGGCACCGGCGCGTTTGCCATTACCTTTTGGGGCATGCTGCCCGACACTGTCGAATATGGCGAATGGAAATCCGGCTACCGCGTTGAATCGATGGTCTTCGGCTTTGCTACTTTCGCCCAAAAAGCAGCAGTGGCTTTAAGCGCGCTTATCCTCGGCGTATTGCTCGACGTTATCGGCTACCAGGCGGGCGACGCACAAAGCGCTGCCACACTATCGGGCTTGCGTAACATCATCGTGTTTGTGCCATTGGCCGGGATTGTTGCCTCGGTGATATGCATTTATTTCTATCCGCTGTCACCGGCCCGTCATCGCCAAATCGTTGACGAACTGGCGCAGCGCAGTTAGCTGACGTCTATCAATAAATAAACGGCAAGAAGCGGGTTTTGACTTTCTGCATATAGTCGGAATAGCCGGGTAAATCTTTTTTCAATACTTCTTCTTCAATGCCGATGCGATAAATCGTGCTCAATATCAAACATACCACCGCCAATAATGTCGCCGCATAGCTGCCCAGCCATAAGGTCATACCGGCAAAGAAAAACAGAAAGCCGGAATACATAGGGTGGCGCAAATAAGCATAAATCCCCTCATCGGCGAGATAATGCCCGGCATCTTCTTGAATGTGAACTGTCGGCGCAGCAAATTCATTATGCAGCATCGACAAAACCGAAAACACGAAACCGACCAGAAAAACAGCCATGCCGACCGCTTGCATAAGGGGGCTGACAGGCATGAGAAGCTGCCAATAAAACACGTCCAGCGACGCAATCACCACCGGCACCATCATCGACATAATCATTAAGCTAAGTGCCAATCTGTCCTTCGGCGTTTGCGCTTCACGACCAACGCGCATGCGGGCTTCGATGGCAGCCGGTCGCGTGATTAACAAATAAGCCGCCGAGCCAAACACCAAAAGAGCATAAACTTGTAGCCAAACAATTGCTGCCGGCCAATCCGTAGTGCCGATTGGCCCCAGCATAAGGGCTGCGAAAAACACCAATTGCATGGCAACACCGACAAGCGTTCTGAGAACTAACAACATGAAAAAAAAGTTAGCTTAAAGCTTTTGATTTGCCAATATCATTCTGGTGGTCAGCCTTCATGTCCGCGGGAAACGCTCAGCATTTTCTGAAGCAAAGGTCGGCGCAAACCTTGTTATTCTAAATCAGGAACAGCGCTTCACGATGGCCGCTGTCGACAACAAACAGGCTGTGGCCGTCGGTTCCTTTGCCGTCTGCCTCGTCCTCTTTCATCGCGCAGTAGCATCTGGGAATTGGCTAATTCACCATTCCTTTTTCAACCAACTGGTTAGCGGTTTCGATCACGCTATCGCAGACGTTGCGCGGTTTCCAGCCAAGCATGTTGCGGGCTTTATCACTCGGAGTAAAATTCTCCTGGCCGACAAAGCTACCCAGTTGCTTTAGCTCGGGATTGAACAAGCCAAGCATTTTGACCACCCAATTCGGTAGAATGCGGCTTGGCGCTTTTTCAAAACCGGCATCTCGCATGATCGCAGTTACATCTTTGAACCATAATTCGCGTTCGCTGGCGATAAAGCGGTGTCCGCTGGCGTCGTCGTTTTTCATCGCCAAAATGTGCAGATCCGCAACATCGCGCACATCGACAAACCCAAGATGCATTTGCGGACATCCGGGCACCTCGCCCGAAATCAGCTGTTTCAAAAATACATTCGAGGTGCCGATATCATCGCTCAACACAGGGCCGATGACGCCAGCCGGATTGATGACCGCCAGCTGCATCGGGCTGTCGCCGGTCTGTGCTCCGACCATATCCCAAGCGCGCCGTTCTGCCAAAGTTTTGCTTT
>JAKMCZ010000086.1 GCA_022428185.1 Alphaproteobacteria bacterium
CTGACGGCCAAAGCAGCGGCTATGCCGCCAAGCAAAACCAATGCCGGTGCGCCGCAAAGCATCGCCGCCAGCAAAATCGGCAGCCGCGCTGCCTCAATATTCAATAAAAATCCGGCCAGCGGAACGCTCAAAATAAGCGGCAATACCAGAGCCAGAAAATGCCCGACCAGTTTAGCCAAAATCGTCGCTTCAAACGCCAGCGGCAAAAGCATCAGCCGGTCCAGTGTTCCATCTTCAAAATCGGCCTGAAACAGACGGTCCAAAGTGCTGAGCAGGCTGATAGCCAGCACCACCCATAACAGACCGGGAGCCAGCGCACGCAGCAGTTTCAACTCCGGCCCCAAACCAAAGGGTAAAAGGGTGACGGCGATAAACAGAAAACTGAGCGCCAAGACGGTTTGCCCGCCGCGCCAGGCGAGCTGCATATGCTGACGCGATAGGGCGAAAAACACGTTCATACCGCCCCTCCCAACACTATTTGCGCATCAGCAAAACCGAGCGGCTCATGGCTGGCGGCGATAATGCGCCCGCCTTGCGCCAAATGATCGGCAGCCAGCCCATGCACCAATTGGCGCGCCGTGTCGTCAAGCGCGGTGAGCGGTTCGTCGAGCAGCCAAAGCGGGCGCCGGTCGATTAACAGCCGCGCCAAAGCAAGACGGCGTTTTTGACCACTCGATAAATCGCCGACAAATTGCCAGTCGCACCCGCCCAGCCCAAGCTGCGCTGCCAATTCTGAATTAGGCGTCTGACCGGCCAATATCGTTTCAAAAGCCAGCGTCTCAGCCACGCTCAATGCCGCTTTCAAACCGGTTTCATGCCCCAAATAATGGATATGTTGCGGCGTAAAATCGGTTTCCAATGCGCCACCATCGAGCGGCAGCAATCCGGCTAATTGGCGCAATAAAGATGACTTGCCACTGCCATTTGGCCCCGCGACCATCAATGCTTGTCCGGCAACCAAATCGAAAGACAGATTGTCGAAAACCGGCTTGCCGCCCCGCCGACAAGCCAATGCATCGGCCCGCAACACGGCTGCGCGCGCATAAATCGGCGAATTGGCATCATGTTGAGCGCTACCCATAGCCGTAACTATGCCACGAGTTTAGGCCGGTGGGGCAAATTTGGTGAGGTCAATGCCTTTTACGGCACTTTGATATTCGTCCAATGTTGGCGTGCGACCCAAAACCGTCGACAGCACCACGACCGGCGTTGATGCCAAAAGCGACTCGCCAGCCTTTTCATCACTGTCTTCGACCACGCGGCCTTTAAACAAGCGCGTTGATGTCGCCATCACCGTGTCGCCTTTGCCAGCTTTTTCCTGATTGCCCATGCATAGATTGCAGCCCGGGCGTTCCAGATAAAGTGTGTTGTCATAGGTCGTGCGCGCTTCTTGCTTAGGGTCATTATCGTCAAATTCGAAACCCGAATATTTGCGCAAAATATCCCAATCACCTTCGGCTTTAAGCTCATCGACAATATTATAAGTCGGCGGCGCGATGACCAGCGGCGCTTTGAAGCTGACCGCACCGTTTTCATCTTCCAAATTGCGGAACATTTGCGCGACGATTTTCATGTCGCCCTTATGCACCATGCACGAACCGACAAAGCCCAAATCGACTTTTTTCTCGGCCCGGTAATAAGATATTGGTCGTATCGTGTCATGCGTATAGCGCTTGGAAATATCGGCATTATTGACATCAGGGTCGGCAATCATCGGCTCGTTAATCGCGTCCAGATCGACCACCACTTCGGCGAAATAGGCCGCATTGGCGTCCGGCGCGAGCGCCGGTTTGCGGCCCGATTTAATCTCATCAATACGCTTATCGGCAATATCGACCAGCCCTTTGAGCATTTGCGCTGCATTATCCATGCCCTTATCGATCATGATTTGAATCCGCGCTTTGGCAATTTCCAGCGAGCCGATAAGCGTCTCATCATTGGAAATGCAAATTGAGGCTTTGGCTTTCATCTCCGCCGTCCAATCGGTGAAGGTGAAAGCTTGGTCGGCCAATAAAGTGCCGATATGCACTTCAATGACGCGCCCTTGAAAAACATTATCGTCGAACTGCTCTAACATTTGCGCTTGCGTGGCATGCACCACATCGCGGAAATCCATATAGTCGGCCATCTTGCCCTTAAAGGTCACTTTCACCGATTGCGGTATCGGCATGGTCGCTTCGCCGGTCGCCAGCGCCAGCGCCACTGTGCCCGAATCGGCACCAAAGGCGACGCCTTTCGACATGCGTGTATGACTGTCCCCGCCGATAATAATGGCCCAATCATCGACCGTAATATCGTTCAACACTTTATGAATGACATCGGTCATAGCGTGATATGCGCCTTTGGGGTCGCGCGCCGTGACCAAACCGAAGCGGTTCATAAAGGCCATCAGGCGCGGCGTATTGGCTTGCGCTTTGGTGTCCCAAACCGAGGCCGTATGGCAACCCGATTGATAAGCGCCATCGACACCCGGTGCCAAAATGGTTGCCGCCATCGCTTCTAATTCCTGCGAGGTCATCAATCCGGTGGTGTCTTGCGAACCGACAATATTGACCGCGACCCGAACATCGGAACCGGCATGCAAGGGCTTGTCACCGGCTTTACCCTCTGCACGGCCCAGCGCATTGGCGTTGAAAATCTTTTCAACCGCTGTCAGACCCTGCCCGTCATGCGAGATTTCTTTAGATGGCGCAAACACTGACTTCAATTCGACGCCTAAAACCGCACAAGCCAAGCTTTGCAATTTTTTGCCGAAAACGATGGCGTAAGAGCCGCCCGCTTTCATGAATTCAACTTTTTGCGGCGTGAAACTATCGCCCAAATCGGCCAGTTCTTCGCTACCATCATCGCTATAAAGTTTTTTATCTTTGGCGCTAATGGTCAACACGGTGCCGGTTTCGACAGAATATTTCTGCTCCAAAACAGCATTGCCGTCATTATTCATAAGCGGCCTGCCATCATCGCCGGTTTTCTTGACCCAATTTTTAAGATCGACACCAATGCCACCCGTCACCCCGACCGTGGTCAGGAAAATCGGCGAAATGCCGTTTGTGCCGGCAACAATCGGGGCAATATTGACAAACGGCACATAGGGGCTGGCCTGTTTACCGGTCCATAGCGCGACATTATTGACCCCCGACATGCGCGACGAGCCGACACCCATTGTGCCTTTTTCAGCGATTAACATAACCTGCTTATCAGGGTGCTGCAGCTTGAGCGCGTTGATTTCTTTTTGTGCCGCTTCTGATATCAGGCATTTGCCATGCAATTCGCGGTCAGCGCGCGAATGGGCTTGATTGCCGGGCGACAGTAAATCGGTGGAAATATCACCTTCGGCGGCGATATAGGTGACGACTTTAACTTCTTCGTCAATATCGGGCAGTGTGGTGAAGAACTCAGCCGCAGCATAGCTCTTTAAAATATCCTCAGCCCGTTTATCGCCCGCCGCGTAAGCCGCTTTCAAGCGGTCAGTATCAGCGTCATAGAGAAATACTTGCGTCTTCAACACCGAAGCCGCCGCATCTCCAATCGCCGCATTATCGTCTGTCACCTCAAGCGCCAAATCGAGCAAAACCTCGACCGATGGGCCGCCTTTCATATGCGACAATAATTCAAAGGCAAAATCCTGCGATATTTCGGGAACGTCAACGGCACCCAAAATAATCTGTTTCAAAAAGGCCGCTTTTTCACCCGCCGCGCTGGTCGTGCCGGGCAGCGTGTTATAGATGAAAAACTGCAATGATTGCGCGCGATGTGGACTATCAGGCTGCTTAATCTGCGCAATGATTTCAGCCAGCAAATCCGCATCATCAATCGGCTTGGGGTTCAAACCCTGTTTTTCGCGGGCTTCAATGTTTTCAAGATAAGCGTCGTAAAGGCTCATGAAATCGCTCTTCTCTTTTTGTCTGTCATACTTGCTGCGTCCCGTTTTACAGGTCACATTTTATAAGTCAAATCGCCCCAATGGTCGGCGCTAAAAATCACTTTTGGCGGGCAGCAAGACCGCTGTCCGCTCAGCCGCAAAGCGCAGGGCCCAGCCGCCAAACCGCCGATTAAGGGCATTTGCGCGTTGTTTTACCTCGCGACTTGCATCAGCATCAAAACTTGCTTTCATGCGGCTCCAAATCACGGTCGCCGCGCCGACATTTTCATAGCTTATCCGCAAGCCGTCTTGATAAATCAGCGTAAACGCACGCGCTGTCTCAAAGTTGATGCTGTCCTCGCGCGCGACATCATCGGGGCGCAAAGCGGCAAATCGGCTGAGCCAGTCTTGTGCGCCGGCAGCCGACCAGCCCTCACCAACGCGTAAAAAACCGAACCGCGCCGCACCCGAACCAAACCGCACTTCGCGCAATTTTTTATCGTCATGGCGCGGCAGAGACGGGTCAATCCAAGCGGCCGGAGCCGGATTACGCGGCAACCGTCCCAACGCCAACCAGCTTTGGTCGCTATCCTCGCGGCGCACATAAAACTGGCGCAATTCAGGCCCGTAATTTTCAACCTGCTGCTTGGCCTCAGCCTCGCTCTGCTGCTCTTTGCCCAATAGTAAAGAGGCCAGCGCCGCGCCGTCGGCATTGGTGACCCGAAAACGCACCGCCGAACCCAGATTTTCCGGCACAACCAGCCCCAAAGCTCGGTGCCATTCGGCTTGCGCGGTGCGCGCCTCCACCGCTTTCAAATCAGCCAGAGCCAAAAGCGTTTCATTGACCAGCTCATCATTGGCCGGATAGTTCCATCGCTGATCGAGCGTCCACCCGTTCGGCGTGCGGGTCATCTGCAAGGGCCGTGCGCCCGACAGACCCATGCCATGCGTCACTTCAAGCTTTTGCGCGCCGTCAATATGCGCCGCATAATCGGCCAGCAGGATTTGCGGCGGCGGCACGGCATTAACCGGCCGATCGCCAATCACGGCAATCACCGCCAATAGAAAACTTACCAACGTAAGCGCCGCCAATGGGCGCATCATGCGGGTCATATCCATTAGCCGCGCCCCCCTGCCGATACTTGTTCATGCTCATCGACAATCAACCCACCGGCTTTCTGGGTCGCCAGACGCTGGCGTCTTTGTCGCCATGCCAAAATCAGTGCCAGAGCGGAAATCAGCAGCGGCATGACGCCAATATTGGCACCGGTCAACCGCGCCTCAAGCGTTTCGATATCGCGGCGCAAATCACCCTGCACGCGGCGCAATGCTTTGCGCGCCGCCAATAATTCTGCGCGATATACGCCGGCCGCCTCATCAGCCTCAGCCAGTTGAGCGCCGCTTTGCTCCAAGCGGTCAAGCTCGGCCTGCGCGGCTTCAATGCGGGCAACAAGGTTTTGCTGCTCGGCCAAATATTCGGTCTCGGCCATGCGACGCAAATCCTCAATGCGGGTGAAAGGCCGCGCCGCTTTTTCGCGTCCGCGCAGCGAAATAAGGTCATTCGACCCCATCAGATTTTCGACCGCATTTAGAAGAAACTTGCCATTATCGGCAATCGGCACACCGAAACGCTGACCCAGATAATTTTGTTCTGACACCCAAAACCGGTCATCGAAAAAATCGCTATCGGCAAACACCACAATATTGGCCGCCTCAGTGGCCGATTTATGGTCTTCCGGCTTAGCACGCAGCCCTTTTGCATTTTCAGTTGCATTTACCGGCGGCCCATCGGGGAAAGCACTGACAACCGCGCCCGACAGGCGCGCGGCAATCACATAAGGCGCTTCACCGACGCTAAAGCGGCGTTGCAACGCATCAGGGGTTGGCGCGCTCAGCACATAATCACGCATCATCAGTCCGGCTTCGTCTGAGGAGGTAACCAGCGGGCTGAACGCGGTGGTAGCATCAGCCAGCGGCATCAGTGCGCCGGCCGTGCCGATATTCAAGCGGTCAATATTACCGGTAATCGGGTCGTCGCGGTTCATTTCGCCCGGCCCCAGCCCCATCCATAGAATATAATCGACCAGCGCACGCCGCGCATCGCGACCGGCAGCAACGCGTTGGGCGCGCTTGCGGTCGGCGATAATCATATCCCGTGCCATGGTTACGCCCCATTGGCGCATCAGACGCGGTAAATCGGATTGCTCGGTATAGCCGCGCAGCGGTTCGCCATTTGGCCCCGCCGTCAGACTGACCTCGGATTGCGGATCGAGAAAAGCAATAACTCGCCCTCCGCGCATAACAAATTGGTCTACCGAATAAGCCTGAACATCGGTCAGCGCGCGCGGATGCGCCAGCAGCAAAACATCGACACGATTGGCGATTTTTACCGCATCGGGAGCGATAAAGTCGATTTGAAAGCGGTCGGCCAGTTCGGCATAGATTAAAAACGGCTGCGATTGACCGCGCATCGCCGCCATAATGCCACCGGCGCCGGTATCGAGCGGCAGATTGGACATAATGCCCAATACCGGTTTTTCAGGCCGCGCCAAATTATGTAATAGGCGCGCCAAATCATATTCCAGATATTGCTGCCGCTCGGCGGCGAAATAGGCAATGACCTCAACGCTATCGACCAAATTGGTGCCGACCAGCCCGAAATAAACCACTTCGCCCTCAGCCACCGGCCTTGCCACCAGACCTTGCGCAACGGCTTGGTCTTCGGCTTCTGAAAACGGTTCAGGGTCAATAATATCCAGCGTCACCATGCCATTGGCTGCCAGGGTGATTTCTTCAAGCATATCGCGGACGCGCTGCGCTTCGATGCGCAAACCCGGTTGGTCGGTGGCGATGGATTGCGAGTAATAAAATTTCAGCCGCACCGGCTCTTTCAGACCGGCAACAATATTGCGGGTGCCGTCGCTGAGCGTAAACAATCCGTTTTCGGTCAAATCGAGCCGCGCATTTCTGAGCATTAAATTGGAAAACAGATTGAGGCTGACAAAAGTCACCGCCAGCAAAACCAATGCCACGGCGTGCGGGCGGGCGCGCCAAATCATGACCGCAGATGCAATAAATGTGGTCAGTCTTTGCATCACGCGCCTTCGGCTTTCTTCATATCAACGACGATGACGGTCGCCGTCAAAAACACGCCGATGAGCGTGGCGAAAAACATGATGTCGCGCATATCAATCACCCCGCCGGTAATGGCGCGGAAATGCGTCAGGAGTGAAAAACCGGCCAATGTTTCAATCAGAGCTTGTGGTGCCCAACCGTCAAATAATTCGAGCACTAAAGGCGCGCCCGATACGGTGAATAAAAAACACACCACAACCGAAATAACAAAAGCGATGACCTGATTGCGCGTCAGTGCCGACAGACAAGAGCCAATAGCCAGATAACCTCCCGCCAACATTAGCGAGCCAAGATAAGAAGCCAAAATGACACCATTATCGGGAGCACCCAAATAATTGACCGTCAACCAAATCGGGAAAGTTAGCGCCAATGCCAGCGCCGAAAATGCCAAAGCGGCAAGATATTTGCCGATGACCACGGCGGTCAGCGGCACCGGAAGGGTCAGCAATAGCTCAATCGACCCATTGCGCCGCTCTTCAGCCCAAAGCCGCATCGAAATAGCCGGCAAAAAGAACAGATAAAGCCATGGATGGAACATGAAGAAACTCGTCAAATCGGCCTGTCCCGATGCGAAATAACCGCCCAGATAAAATGTCGCCAAACCATTTGCCAACAAAAACACAATGATGAAAACAAAGGCCAGCGGGGTGGCGAAATAGCCGCCAAATTCGCGGGCCGTAATGGCTCGAATAGCGCGCATCATGAGGCCGTCTCCTCAGCATTAGTATCAAAAGCAATCGCGGTCGGTCGTGCCTTGCCGGTCAGCGCGCCGAAAACATCGTCGAGCCGTCCGGTTTCCAACGCCAGCGCGCGCGGAGCCAATCCCGCTTCGCTGACGGCGGCGCGAATATCAGCCAGTAAGCTGCCCGGCTCTTGGCCGTCAGCAGCGAATATATGCAATGTACTTTCATCGCCGCGCGTCACCAATTCAGCATCCTTATGCGTGATGCCAGCCAATAGGCGGCGCGCATCGGGCAATTTTTCCTGCGCCAAAGTCAGCGCCACCGCGCCGCTATAGCGCGACCGTTTAGCCAGTTCGCTCGGTGTGCCTTCGGCAACAATTTGACCGCGATCGATAATCATCGCTGCGCCGCATACTGCGTCGACCTCTTCAAGAATATGGGTGGAAATAATAATCGCTTTATCGCGCGCCATTTCGGTAATCGCGCGACGCACTTGGAATTTCTGATTGGGGTCCAGACCATCGGTCGGCTCGTCCATCACCAAAACTTGCGGGTCATGCACAATCGCCTGCGCCAGACCGACACGGCGGCGGTAACCTTTTGACAATGTATCAATCGGTTGGTCGAGAACTCCGTGCAATTCGGTCATGTCGATGGCGCGCCCTTCGGCGGCGCGGGCGGCGGCTTTATCGAGGCCACGAATTTGCGTGATGAATTGCAAAAATGCGCGCGGCGTCATATCCGGCCATGCCGGTGCGCCCTCCGGCAAATAGCCGAATTGGCGTTGCGCGGCTAACATATTGTCGCAAATATCCATGCCCATAATGCGCGCCGTGCCTGAGGTCGGGCGCAAAAAGCCGGTAATCATTTTCATTGTGGTCGATTTGCCGGCCCCGTTTGGGCCTAAGAAACCCATCACCTGACCGCGCGCGACAGCGAAAGACAAATCATTGACGGCGGTAAAATCACCGAATTTTTTGACCAAATGTTCGACTTCAATCATACGCTTGGCTCAAAACCCCTCTTTAGCCCCCTACCTTTAGGTTAAGCGCTGGCGGCTGGCAATGCGCTTTTCATGTCCATCAAGTCCGGTCTTTTTATCGCGCCTTTAACGCGCACGCAAAGAACAAAAAACCCGGCGCGCCAGTCATGGGAGGAGAGAACAAGGCGGCGCGCCGGGCAAAGCTATCAAGACCGGGCTATCAAGCAGTTTCCATCATCCCCATGAATGAGACCAGAAAAAGACCGAAATAGGGCAATTTGAGGGCAAAAACCATGCCGTGCCAGTGCGCCAAACCTTGCAAATATATCAGTGACGCGTCACCATATGTTTCATGAGCAAATCAAGAAAACAATTGGTGATTGTCGGCAATGCGTTTGAACGCGAGCGCCGCGCCCGTGAAGCGCGCCCCAAGCGCGTCATGTGGACGCGCGATGAGTTGACGGTGTTGCTTAATGTCTATGGCCGTATGGTGGCGGCAGGAATTTGGCGCGATTATGCGATTAATGACGGGCGCGATGCGGCCTGTTTCTCAATCTTTCGCCGCAGCAGCGAAGTGCCGCTATTTCGCGTCGATAAAATACCCGGCCTCAAGCGCAAACAAGGCCAATATGTGTTGCGCGCGCTGGACGGACGCATTTTGCGTCGCGGTCAAGATTTATCGGCACTGATGCGCTTTTTCGACCGCAAAACACTGCACGTTATCGACAAATAAAAAACCCGACACCGAAGTGCCGGGTCTTAAAATTTCAGGTGCTTGGCTGCTATTCGCGATTTCCGAGGAATTGCAGCAGGAACAAGAACATATTGATAAAGTCCAGATACAGGCGCAGCGCACCCATAATAGCTTTTTTCTCGGCAATCTCGCGACTGTCACCGGCGAAATAAATCCGCTTAATGTCTTGCGTGTCATAGGCCGTCAAACCGGCAAACAGCAACACGCCGATAACCGAAATGGCGAAATGCATCGCCGGACTTGCCATGAATATATTGACGATGGAGGCCAAAATAATACCGATAAGCCCCATGAACAAAAACGAGCCCATGCCGCTTAAATCGCGCTTGGTGGTATAGCCGTAAAGCGACAGCGCACCGAATGAGGCGGCAGTGATCAAAAATGTCCGCACCACGGAAACGCCGGTAAAGGCCAACAGCACATAGGACAGCGACAGGCCGGTCATGGCGGCATAAATCCAGAAGGTTGTTTTGGCCGCGCGCTCACTCATGCGATGCAGACGCGCCGATAGATAAAGCACCATGCCCAAAGGCGCAAAAACCACCAGCCAAATAAGCGGGGTTTGCGCCAGCGCCACGTAAATGCCCGATGCCGCGCCGATATAGGCGGTCACCGCCGTCGCCAACAGACCAAGCCCCATATAATTATAGACCTTCGTCATATATATGCGCAGACCCTCATCGACCGCTTGCGCGCCCGCTTGAGCCGCCGCGCTTGCCTGATGGGTAGATTGATTATTCGACCGATTTTCAGCCATTTCTCATAAATCCTTTCGAAATTGCGTTATTGACTATATCACCACAAATCTTGTCATTTTCAAGACGTTTCGACATGAAACTGATTTCTATTCGGTGCGTAAAACAGGCGCAGCCGGCGTGCCCAGGGCGCGAAATGTGCCCAACAGCCCCAAACTAACGGTCAAAAACACCGCGCCCAACACGGTCAGCGCCAAAGTGCCGGGCAAGAAGACAAATTCAGCCTGCATGGCCCCGACCACCAGACCATAGGCCGCCAG
>JAKMCZ010000113.1 GCA_022428185.1 Alphaproteobacteria bacterium
AACATAAAGCGATTGGCCCGTTCAAGCGGATCATTATTCAACGCCGCGCCCGAACCGGCGCAGCCTGCCAGACCGATGGCAAGGGTGACAATAAGTAGAGTTTGACGATACATGGCGTAACTTTTCCTTAGATTGCCGACAATTTAGGCCTATTTGCCAACATGTCAAAGGCCACGCAACCGGCCTGTCACAGGCAATGGGCTTGACATATAAAGATATCTTTATATAAATTAATGATATGGAAATCCTGCTATCAGCCCTGCGTGCCGCCGGTGAGCCGACGCGGCTTCGTATCCTAGCCATTTTGGCTTTGGGAGAGTTGACCGTGTCGGAATTGACGCAAGTTTTGCGCCAAAGCCAGCCGCGTATTTCGCGGCATTTAAAGCTTCTGACCGATGCCGGTTTAATTGTCCGTTATCCGGAAGGCTCTTGGGTGTTTTACCGCCTGCATGAGCGGGCTGATTTGAGCGATTTGCTGGGTGAGATTATTGCCAGCCTGCCGGAAGATGACCATGACTTACAGCGCGACCGAGAGCGCCTTGCCGAAGTGCGTGCCGAACGCGCCGCACGTGCCGGACAATATTTTGCCGCCAATGCGGCACAATGGGACGATTTACGCGCCAACCATATTCCTGAAACCACAGTTGAAGACCGCATGGGTGATTTAATCGGCGGACGTGATATTGATCTGTTGGTTGACCTCGGCACCGGCACGGGTCGCATGCTGGAAATTTTTGGCCCGCGCGCGGCGCGCGCTGTCGGTTTTGATATCAGTCCCGATATGCTGACCATTGCGCGCGCGAAGCTCGATGAATTAGCGGCTGAAAACTGTCAGGTGCGGCAGGGCGATTGCGCCAATGTGCCGTTGGAAGACAATGTCGCTGACATTGTGATTTTACATCAGGTGCTGCATTTTCTGGACGACCCACAGCGTGCGCTCAACGAAGCGGCTCGAATTGCGCGCCCGGGCGGGGCGGTGCTGGTGGCTGATTTTGGTCCGCATGAAATGGAAAGCCTGCGCGACGAGCACGCCCATCGCCGCCTCGGTTTTGCCGATGATGAAATGCACGATATGTTGCGCGCGGCGGGATTAACCCCAACCGGCAGCGATATGCTGGCCGCCAAAGAAACGCCACTGACGGTGGCTATGTGGCAAGCCGATAAAACAACAAAAAGGGCTGTCCAATGACCGGCATTAGTTTTGAATTCTTTCCTCCCAAATCAGATGCGGCAGAGCAAAAGCTTTGGCAGGCCGTTGGTCGCCTTGCGCCTTTGCTACCAGATTTTGTCTCGGTGACTTATGGCGCGGGCGGCTCGACGCGCGACCGCACCCATGCTTGCGTCAAACGCATTATCGACGACACGGCGTTGAAACCGGCGGCGCATCTAACCTGTGTTGCCGCGTCGAAAGCCGAAGTCGACAGCGTTATTGACGATTACACAGAGGCTGGGGTTCGCCATATTGTTGCCTTGCGCGGTGATATGCCCGATATGGGCGCGTTCAAAGCCCATGCTGACGGTTATGACGGCTCGGTGGAATTGGTCGCGGCTCTGGCGCAGCGGGGCGGGTTTGACATCACCGTCAGCGCCTATCCTGAAAAGCACCCTGAAAGTGCGTCACTGGCTGCCGATATTGATTTGCTGAAAGCCAAAATAGATGCGGGCGCGACCCGTGCGATTACGCAATTTGTATTCGATACGCAGGCGCATTTGCGCTTTCGCGATGCGCTGGCCGATGCCGGTGTCACCATTCCGGTGATTGCCGGTATTATGCCAACAACCAATTTTGCCGGCGCCAGGCGCATGGCTGAAGCCTGCGGCGCGCATGTGCCGCAATGGTTGGCTGATGCCTATGTCGGGCTGGAAGACGATGCTGATACGCGCAAGCACATTGCCGCATCAGTGGCTGTTGACCAGTGCCGCGAATTGATTGACGAAGGCTTCGGTCATTTGCATTTTTACACGCTCAATCAGGCTGATTTGACTTTTGCCGTATGCCGTATTTTGAAACTCGGCGCAGCGGCGAATTGAGGAATAAGATGAGTTGGACACGCGACACACGCATTAGCGAACTTCCCAAGCTGACGGCTGACCGAATTTTGATTTTGGACGGCGCAATGGGCACCATGATTCAACGCTATAAGTTGGACGAGGCGGCATATCGCGGCGACCGCTTTGCTAATTACCACACCGATGTTGTGGGCAATAATGATTTGCTGTCGCTTACCCGACCTGATGTGGTGCGCGATATTCACACCGCTTATCTGGAGGCGGGCAGCGATATCGTTGAGACCAACACATTTTCCTCGACCAATATTGCGCAGGCCGACTATGAGATGGAACATCTGGCCTATGAGTTGAACGTCAAGGGCGCAAAGCTGGCACGCCAGGCTTGTGATGCGCTGGAAGCAGCCGACCCGTCGCGTCCACGCTATGTGGCGGGGACGTTGGGGCCGACCAACCGAACCGCTTCCATATCGCCCGATGTTAATGACCCGGGTTTGCGCAATGTCACTTATGATGAATTGCGGGTGGCCTATGCCGAAGCGACGCGCGGTCTAATCGAAGGCGGCGCGGATATTATTCTGGTCGAAACCATATTCGATACGCTGAACGCGAAAGCTGCTGTGCATGGCGTGCAAGATGTGTTTGAGGAAACCGGTATTCATCTGCCGATGATGATTTCAGGCACGATTACCGATAAATCGGGGCGCACCTTATCCGGTCAAACGACCGAAGCGTTTTGGAACTCGCTGCGCCACGTCAAACCGTTTGCGGTTGGGCTGAATTGCGCGCTGGGCGCAGAAGAAATGCGTCCCTATGTGGCTGAGATTGCTCGCATCGCCGACACTAATATCTGCATTTACCCTAATGCCGGTCTGCCCAATGAATTTGGCGAGTATGACCAACTGGCTGAAGAAATGGCGGCGATTGTCGGCGAGTTTGCCGAGTCCGGTATGGTTAATATTCTGGGCGGGTGTTGCGGCACCACGCCCGAGCATATTGAAGCAATTGGCATCGCGGCGGCAAAAAACGCGCCGCGCACCATTCCCCAAACGCCAAAGAATCTGCGCCTGTCGGGTCTTGAGCCGTTTACCAAAACCGATGATATCCCGTTCATCAATGTTGGTGAGCGAACCAATGTCACCGGCTCTGCGAAGTTTCGTAAGCTGATTACTGAAGGCGATTTCGATACGGCGCTTGATGTGGCGCGTCAGCAAGTTGAAAACGGTGCGCAAATTATCGACGTCAATATGGACGAGGGTATGCTGGACAGCGAGGCGGCGATGGTTCGCTTCTTAAATCTTGCGGCTACCGAACCGGATATCGCCAAAGTGCCGGTGATGATTGACAGTTCTAAATGGGAAATTATCGAAGCCGGTTTGAAATGTGTGCAGGGCAAATCGGTGGTCAATTCAATCTCGCTAAAAGAGGGCGAGGCGCTGTTTTTGGAACAAGCGCGCGCCTGTTTGCGCTATGGCGCGGCGGTGATTGTCATGGCGTTTGACGAAGACGGTCAAGCCGATACGGCGGCGCGCAAATTCGATATTTGTGCGCGCTCATATAAATTGCTGACCGAGACGGTCGGTTTTCCGCCTGAAGATATTATTTTCGATCCAAACATTTTCGCTGTCGCGACCGGTATAGAAGAACACGACAATTACGCGGTTGATTTCATTGATGCAACGCGGCGTATCCGTGAAGAATTACCCGGCGCGCATGTGTCGGGTGGCGTGTCCAATATCTCATTTTCGTTTCGCGGCAATGAGCCGGTGCGCGAAGCCATGCATTCGGCCTTTCTCTATCACGCGATTGGTGTCGGCATGGATATGGGCATTGTTAATGCCGGACAATTGGCGATTTACGAAGATATTGAGCCAAGCCTGAAACAAGCGGTGGAAGATGTGCTGCTCAATCGCCGTGCCGATGGCACTGATATGTTGCTCAAAGTGGCTGAGAAATATCGCGGTCAAGCAGGCGCGCAGCAAGAGGTCGATTTAAGCTGGCGCGAGGGCGATGTCGGCGCGCGGCTAACGCATGCGCTGGTCAATGGCCTTAGTGATTTCATCGAAGACGATACTGAAGAGGCGCGTCAACAATTTGACCGTCCCTTGAATGTTATTGAAGGCCCGCTCATGGACGGCATGAACCGTGTCGGTGATTTATTCGGCGCGGGCAAAATGTTCTTGCCGCAAGTGGTGAAATCAGCGCGTGTGATGAAACGCGCTGTCGCTTATCTCGAGCCTTATATGGAAAAAGAAAAAGCGGCGTCGGGCGCAAAAAGCTTGTCCAAAGGCAAAATCTTGATGGCGACGGTGAAGGGTGATGTGCACGATATTGGCAAAAACATCGTTGGTGTTGTGTTGCAGTGCAATAATTTCGACGTGATTGATATGGGCGTCATGGTGCCCGCCAACGATATTATCGACAAGGCGGTTGAAGAAGAGGTCGATATTATCGGGTTAAGTGGCCTGATTACGCCGAGCCTTGACGAGATGTGTCATGTGGCGGCGGAAATGGAACGCCGCGGTCTCAATATTCCGCTGCTGATTGGCGGCGCGACGACCTCGAAAGTGCACACAGCGGTGAAAATCAATCCGAATTACGCCGCTGGTCAGACGGTTTATGTCACCGATGCCAGTCGGGCGGTGGGCGTCGCTAGTAATCTTTTGTCGGAGGAAAAAGGGCCGGATTATAAGGCTGAAATTCGTGCCGATTATGAGGCCATGGCTGAAGCGCATGCGCGCGGCCGCGCCGAAGATAAGCGCACGCCGATTGACGCGGCGCGGGCCAATGGCTTCGTGCCTGAAAACGGCCATCAGCCGGTCACGCCGCAATTCACCGGCACCAAGGTGTTTGATGATTATGACTTGGCTGAATTGCGCGATTATATTGATTGGACACCGTTCTTCCAAAGTTGGGATCTGCACGGTCGCTATCCGGCCATTTTGAGCGATGATGTGGTTGGCGAAGCTGCAAGCAGCCTGTTTAAAGATGCGCAGGAGATGCTCGACAAGATGATTGCCGAGAAATGGCTGACCGCCAAAGCTGTTATCGGCTTCTGGCCAGCGGCGCGCGATGGCGACGATATTATCGTGTTTGAAGATGACAGCCGCACGGTGGAGCGCACGCGCCTGCATACGCTGCGCCAGCAAATGCAAAAGCGTGACGGTCGCCCGAATATTGCGCTGGCCGATTTTGTTGCCGAAGGGGCAGATTATATTGGTGGCTTCGCTGTGACTACCGGGCACGGTGAGGATGATGTTGCCAAACGCTTTGAAGAAGCGGGGGATGATTATTCGTCGATCATGTCGAAAGCGTTGGCCGACCGCTTGGCGGAAGCCTTTGCCGAGCGCATGCACCAGCGTGTCCGCACCGAGTT
>JAKMCZ010000140.1 GCA_022428185.1 Alphaproteobacteria bacterium
TTTGCGGTCTGGGCGTGCGCCGGTGAAGCGATGGCCAATGACGCAAGAAAAAATAAACCGGCCGCGCGTAACAGGCCGACCGGAAATTTTAATGAAGTGCCGCGCACGAAACCCCTCCCTCAATCGAATTCTTGCAGTCTATTTTAAGACATTCTGACCACCTATCCGACATATGACCTATCGGATAACCCGAAAATACCACCATTTCCGTCAGCCCTATATGCGGGATGACGGATTTGGCGCTACCGCGCACAGCCCTACTCTCATATCTTACGTCAAATGGGGTTGTTAGCTTTTGACGTATGAGGAGCCTCTCGCTTCTTCATCGGGCTACGAAGAAGGCTTTCGGCGGGAATCGGGGAAAGGCTTCCGGAAATGCATGTGCGTCGTTCGAATGAGTCGGATGCGCCATGGCCTGATTAAAATAGGGAGGGAACATGACTAAATTAAACTTTACCGCATATGCTGCGGCCGTCGCTGTTTTGGCAACGAGCATGACGACGCTCAATGTCACTTCAGCTCAGGCTCAGACACGTGCTGACGAGCCGGTGGACCTTATTGTCGTAACCGGTTCTAACTTGCGTCGTAAAAAGGACTATTCATCTCCGTCGCCCGTTCAAACGGTCGGTGGCGAAGAATTGGCCAATACCGGCACCGTAAAAATGCAGGACCTGTTCAAAGGGTTGACATCAAACTCCGGTTCGCAAACATCCAACCGTCAGAACAATCTGCAAGGCGTATCGCAGTTTTCACTGCGCGGTCTTGGCATCGGTTCAACACTCACACTCTTGAACGGTCGCCGCGCCGGTCTGTCGCCGGTCACAGATGATACCGGACAATTGTTTACCGACATCAACCAGTTTCCGGTCAATATGATTGAACGGATTGAAGTTCTGACTGATGGCGCTTCTGCCAACTATGGCTCAGAAGCCGTTGCCGGTGTGGTAAACATCATCACCCGTGACGATTTTGAAGGTTTGGAACTGACCGCCGAAACACGCGATTCGACCCATTCGAGCAATCAGATTGGCCTTGCAATGGGCAGCAGGTTTGACCGTGGCGATTTCCAAATCTTCGTCAATCGCTACTCGCAAGACGGTAATTTCCGTGGCGATATTGATTTCATCAAAGCGCGTGACGCGAATAACGCCAATGATGCGGATTTTAATTTCGGCGGCGTTTTCAACTCGAGCACCGGTGCGCCGGGTAAATTTAATCGTAATGTAGTCGATGCCGAAGGTGAGTTCCTCGGCAATACGCTGGCCGATCCCGATTGTGTCGCGGCCGGTGGTATTTTGCGTGGCTCATCTTGCCGTTACAATTTCATTGACCAGCGGCGCATCATTGCCGAGGAAGAGCGTTTGCAAATCTTCTCGCAAATCGATTTCGACGTGAATGACCGTGTCAGCTTTTTCGGTGAGATGAGCTTCTCGCAAAATGAAATCCGCGACGGTATTGGTGGCGCGGTTCTGCGTCGTACCACGACCAATGGCGGTTTCTTGGTGCCAGCCGACCACCCGTTCAACTTCTTTGTAGCGGACGGTACGAATAATATCAGCTATGTCAATCCGAGCGTTTGGGACGACAACACACATACGGCTGTGCCGGTCGTCTATCAGGGGCGCGTGTTCGGTAAAGCCTTTGACGGTGATAATGCCGATGACATTGTGACCACGTTCCAAAATCTGCGCTTCTTGAGCGGTTTGGACATTGACCTGAACGAAAATTGGATCCTGTCAACCAGCTTTCAGTCGGCTGATAATTCCTATACACGTCAGCAACCGCGCGATTTCGATACGGATAATTTCCAAACCTCCCTTACGGAAGGCAAATGGAACCCGTTCGGCACGGCGATTGTAAGCCCGGATTTGGTGTCACCGAAATCCGGGGGGGGGGCAGAAACGGCCGGCAATACAAATGCTGACCTCTTGTCTTTCTCGACGACGATTAATGAAGTCGGGTCTGTGGAACAGGATGTCTTCGAGCTCATTTTGAGCGGTGAAACCGACATCCAATTGGATGGCGGCAATGTTGCCGTGGCTGTGGGGTATCAGAAGCGTGATGTGACAATCGAATACACGCCGGATGGACGTCGCCAATCGGGCGATAATGGCCGGAATGAGCGAGAGGGCATCATCACCAGTTCCAAGCAAACGGCAGATGCCTATTTTGCCGAAGCCTTGCTGCCGGTCAGTGATCGTTTGGAAGCTCAAATCGCGGCGCGTTTTGAAGATTATGGCGACAAGGGTGGCGACACTTTTGACCCGAAAATATCTTTGAGATATGACGTGTCCGATGCGTGGACAACGCGCGCCTCATACGGCACCTCCTACCAAGCACCGTCAATCCGTCAGGTTTCCGGTGCGGTCGGCAGTGCTGGCGTAACGGACCCGATCAATCCGAATGACGGAACGTTCAATGTGACGGTTTTCACCTCGGGGTCACCCAATTTGGAACCGCAATCGGCGACCAATTATAATATCGGTTTGGTCGGCCGTTTGAATGCGCTGGATATCTCGTTTGACTACTTCAACTATGAGTATGAAGACCTCATCTTGCCGGGTGGTAGTGCTCAGTCAATCGTCACTGCGGCCCCGAACGGTGCTGCCGTTCAACGTGACGAGTCGGGTCAGCTCAATGCCGTGTTTACAGGCTTTGAGAACCGTGGCGATGCCACAATGTCAGGGATTGATGTCAACGCCGTATATGATGCCGAATGGTTCACCAATGGCGATTTGTCATTCAATGCCAATCTGACCCTCATCACCGAGTTTACCTCAACCGAATTTGCCGGTCTGGACGGTAATGGGGAGCTGAAAGGCAGCCGCAATAACGGCAATGCTTTCGGTTCGACACCGGACATGAAAGTCAATCTCGGGGCGACTTGGGTGAAAGACAACCACACCACCAATGTGACCGTGCGTCATATCGGTAGCTATGAAGATGACCAGGCTGATGCCGATTCCAGCTATCGTGATATCGATGCACAAACGACGGTGGATTTGCGTTACACCTACGCATTGGATATGCTGGACGGCGAAACGGAAATCTTCTTCGGTGCGGTCAATCTGCTCGATGAAGATACACCGGAGCTCGATTCACGTCCGTTGTTCGATACGGAAGTGCATGACCCGCGTGGTCGTCAACTCTATGCAGGTGTGAAGCAGAGCTTCTAGTTCTGTCATCATCTGCTAAAAATCGCGGGTCGGGGCCTTATCGGTTCCGGCCCGTTTTTTTCTCGAAAGCCACCGACCCATATTGGCTATGGAATTAGGAACACAAATTCAAATATGCAGACGGATATTGCGATCATCGGCGGCGGCAATGCGGCGTTGAGCGCCGCCATTACGGCGGCTGAGAAAGGCGCCCATGTGACCGTTCTGGAAGCCGCCCCCAAAGCCATGCGCGGCGGCAATACCCGCCATACACGCAATTTGCGTTGCGCCCATGACGGCCCGCTTTCCGTGCTGCAGGACAGCTATTCTGAAGAAGAATATATGCAAGACCTGCTGGCGGTCACCAAAGGCAATACGAATGAGCAATTGGCGCGCATTGCCATAGGCCGCTCCGCCGAATGCGTGCCCTGGCTGGAGGCGCATGGGGTGCGTTTTCAATCGGCTTTATCAGGCACTTTGTCACTTGAACGCACAAATGCATTTTTTCTGGGCGGCGGCAAAGCGCTGGTAAATGCGCTTTATCGCACCGCACAAGCTTGCGGGGTTAAAATCATTTACGAAGCGAATGTCACGCATTTGGATATTGAAGAGACTTGTGTTACCCGCGTTGATTATACCGTCAATGACGAGTCGCATAGCTTAGAACCGAAAGCTGTTATTGCAGCCTCGGGCGGCTTTCAAGCCAATATCGAATGGCTTGAGCGGGCTTGGGGGCCGGCGGCGCGCAATTTCCGTATCCGCGGCACACCCTATAACCGTGGCGCCGTATTGGCTGATTTGCAGGCGCAAGACGTGCAAACCGTTGGTGACGAAAAGCAGTGTCACGCCGTCGCCATTGACGGTCGCGCGCCACACTTTGACGGCGGTATCGTCACCCGCCTCGACTGTGTCGTCTATTCCGTCGTGGTAAACCAAAATGCTGAACGCTTCTATGATGAAGGCGAGGATGTCTGGCCCAAACGCTACGCGATATGGGGGCGCCTGGTCGCCGAGCAGCCTGAACAAGTCGCCTATGCCATTATTGACAGTCGCGCGCAGGGGCTTTTTATGCCCTCCGTATTCCCGCCCGAACAAGCCGAAACGATTGAAGATATGGCCGATAAATTGGGGTTGGATGCGGACACTTTGGTGGCGACGATTGAGACTTACAATGCTGCTTGTGGGGCTGAAGACGGTTTTGCGCCCGGCCGATTGGACGGGCTGTCGACGGATGGCCTGGTGCCGGCAAAGACCAATTGGGCGCGACGCATTGTCGAGCCGCCTTTTTTCGCCTATGCCCTCCGGCCGGGTATCACTTTTACGTATTTTGGCTTACGGGTGAACGAGCGTGCGCAGGTTATGTCCGCAAAAGGGCCGGTGCAAAACCTATGGGCCGCCGGCGAGATTATGGCAGGTTCGATATTGGGAGAAGGCTATCTGGCCGGTTTCGGCATGACCATTGGGAATGTTTTCGGACGCATCGCAGGGGAAGAGGCAGCAAATTATGCACGCTGACATACAGTATGAGGCACAACGCCAACTGACCGTTTGTAATGCGTGTCGC
>JAKMCZ010000149.1 GCA_022428185.1 Alphaproteobacteria bacterium
GTTGAGACAACGCTGCGCGACCATTTTGAGCATTACCTCACCTCAGCCCCGGCCGAAGCTGACAGGCTGCTGGGCTGGGTGATTGACCGCGCCGATGAGCGCGTTCGTCGTCGCCAAGAAAAAGAAGTCAGCCGCAAATCAGCCGTGCGCAAATTGCGCCTGCCCGGCAAGCTGGCTGATTGCTCACAAAACTCCAGCGAGGGCGCAGAGCTTTTTATCGTCGAGGGCGACAGCGCGGGCGGCAGTGCCAAACAGGGGCGTAACCGCAAAAACCAGGCGATTTTGCCCTTGCGCGGCAAAATCCTCAATGTCGCCAATGCCACCGCAACAAAAATGCAGCAGAGTCAGCAGATTGCCGACCTTGTGCTGGCGCTGGGCTGCGGCATGAGGCCGTCTTATGACGAGGCGCGGCTGCGCTATGAGAAGATTATCATCATGACCGATGCCGATGTTGATGGCGCGCATATCGCCGCCCTGTTGGTGACGTTTTTTCACGAGCAAATGCCCGACCTTATCAAGCAAGGCCACCTTTATATCGCCGTGCCGCCGCTTTATCGGCTGGCGCAGGGCGCAAAAACGTTTTACGCCCGCGACGATGAACACCGCGAAGAATTGCTGAAAACCGAGTTTCGCGCCAATGCCAAAGTCGATGTCAGCCGCTTTAAGGGACTGGGCGAAATGCTGCCCGCGCAGTTAAAAGAAACCACCATGATGCCGGATAAACGCACCCTATTGCAGGTGCATATTCCCGAGGACGAAAGCAAAGCGACCGAAAAAGCGGTGAAAGACCTGATGGGCAACAAGCCCGAACTGCGTTTCAAGTTCATTCAAGAAAATGCCGCCTTTGCCGGCGAAGATGTGCTGGATATTTAGGTCCCCCTTTACTTTCCACAAAATCCCTTTATGTTCCGCGCCATGAATACAGGTCAGGCCGTGGTGGCCTGAGCGCAGGCATTATTGCCGCTCCCGCGCTTTGCCGCGCGCATTTCACCGGAAATGCTGACGCAGATGAAGCGCCGACACGGAAAGATATCATGAGTTTTGACAGTCTCGGGCTGGCCCCCGAAATCATGAAGGCCATTAACGAAGTCGGTTATACCGAACCCACCCCCATTCAAGCAGAAGCCATTCCTGAAGTGCTGGCCGGACGCGACGTGTTGGGCATTGCCCAGACCGGCACCGGCAAGACCGCGAGCTTTACCCTGCCGATGATTCATCGGTTGATGAAAGGCCGCGCCAAAGCGCGCATGCCGCGCACGCTGATTTTGGAACCGACCCGCGAATTGGCGGCACAAGTGGCTGAAAATTTCGACCTTTATGGTAAAAACACCAAGTTGACCAAAGCGCTGCTGATTGGCGGCGTTAGCTTCAAAGACCAAGAACAGGCAATTATGCGCGGCGCAGATGTGCTTATCGCCACGCCGGGCCGTTTGCTCGACCATGTGGAGCGCGGCGGCGTGTTGCTGCGCGGTGTCGAGGTGCTGGTGATTGACGAGGCCGACCGCATGCTCGATATGGGTTTTATTCCCGATATTGAGCGCATTGTCGGCATGATACCGTTTACCCGTCAGACGTTGTTTTTCTCGGCCACCATGCCGCCTGAAATCACCCGCTTGTCCGAGCAGTTTCTCTCTGCACCTACGCGGGTTGAGGTGGCGCGCCCGTCTTCAACCAATGACAATGTGTCACAAAAACTGATTGAGGTTGCGCCAGCCAAAAAACGTGCGGCGCTTCGCGCACTGTTTGAAGCTGAAGACGTGACCAATGGAATAATTTTTTGCAATCGCAAGCGTGACATTGGCGATTTGCTGAAAAACCTGCATCAGAATGATTACAAAGCGGTCTCGCTGCATGGCGATATGGACCAGCATATGCGACTGCGTATGCTCGACCAGTTTAAGACCGGTGACGCGACCTATTTGATTGCCTCTGACGTGGCAGCGCGTGGGCTTGATATTCCTGCGGTCAGCCATGTGTTTAATTTCGATGTGCCGACCCATGCCGAAGATTATGTGCACCGCATTGGTCGCACCGGTCGGGCCGGTCGTTCCGGCGCAGCGTTCATGCTGGCGACGCGAAACGACAGTAAATATGTCGAGGCGATTGAGCAGTTGATTGAAATGCCGATACCTCGCGAGGCCTTTGAGGGTGGCGCGGGCGATGCGGCTGATGACGGCAACTCTGACAAGCCGAAGCGCAGCCGCGGCGGGCGCAATCGCAACGACAATCGCAATGAAAATCGCAATGAAAATAGCGACGACAATCGAAGCGGGCCAAAGTCCGGTAATGGCGGCGGTAAGCGGCGCGGCTTGCTGGGTCGAGGCCGACGCGGCGGCAAAAATAACAAACCGCAAGAAAACAATGTTGAAAATCCTGCTACAGAAGCGGCTGAAAAGCCCAAACCTTCGCAGCAAAGCAAGCCAGAAGCGAAAAGCAAGCCTCCGAAAAAAGGCGGCAAAGGCGACGCTTTTGAAGGCAATATGCCCGATTTTTTGAAGTAGGCTTTGTGAAATAAGGTCGCTTAACGGCGCTGGTCGAAACGTTTGCCAATCATCGCAGCAGCAATATTGGTTTTTTGAATATCGATTGCGCCACCGGCAATACCCCAACCCCACGCGTCGCGCATGCGCCGCTCCATCGGGTAAGCGCGCGAATAACCATAACCGCCCATTAGCTGCACCGCCGCACCGGTCACTTCGCGGCACATCTCATTGGCAAAACATTTGCCGACGGAACTGTCGATAACACTCGGCAGTCCGTCCTCGGCATTAACCGCTGCACGATGAATGAGCAGCCGTGCGGCTTCGACTTTCATTTGCATTTCCGCCAGCTTGATTTGCACACCTTGAAACTCAACCAGCTCTTTGCCGAATTGTTGGCGCTCTTGCACATAGTCCAACACGTCTTCCAGTGCGCCCGATGCCTGCCCCAATGCCATTGTCGCATTGCCGCAACGCTCAAGGTCAAACGCTTCCATCAATTTGCGAAAGCCGCCTGCCGCCACCACCACATTGTCCTGCGGCACGGTGACATTATCGAGGAAAATATCGGCTGACGGCACGCCGCGAAAACCCATCAGGTCTTCTTGCGCGCCGAAGCTCAAGCCCGGCGTGTCTTTATGCACAAACACCGCGCCAATGCCTTTCGCACCCGGGTCGTCTAACAGGCGGCAATAGACCAAATAGCCGTCGGAATGACCACCACCCGAACACCAACGCTTTTGTCCGTTCAAAACCACCTTGCCATCATTGATTTCACCGCGCGTCGTCAAATCGGTCAGCGCACTGCCCGCTTGCGGCTCTGACATTGAAACCGCCAACACCATCTCGCCCTTGCACACTTGCGGCACAATTTCGTGTTTCAGCTTGTCAGAGGCAAAATGCACCAGCGCATGCACCGGCCCGACATTCGCTTCGAATAACGGAAACGCAGAAGCCGATGAGATTTTGGCAAATTCCTCAAGCACCAGCAGGGCTTCCAAATTGCCAAGCCCCAAGCCACCCAACTGTTCGGGAATATTGATACCGAGAAAGCCCATATCGCCCAGCTTTTTGAGCATATCATGTTCAACCGGCTCGCCGGTTTGCTCGCAATGAGCAGCCACATCGGGCATTTCGGCACGGGCAAATTTGCGCGCCGCATCGCGCAATTCGCGCTGTCCATCTGATAATTGAAAATCCATTTCAAAACTCCCTGCGCCATTTATAGAAAGGCTTTCGCCGCGTCGCAATTAAGAAACTTGATTTCATGACGATTTCGCGACAATCTAGCGCCAAGTTCGCTTCAATTTGGGAGATCAAGCATGACCGAAGCCTATATTATTGATGCCTGCCGCACACCACGCGGTATCGGCAAACCGGGCAAAGGCGCCCTAACCGACATTCACCCGCAGCATTTGGGCGCAACCGTGCTGAAAGCACTGGCTGAGCGCAACAAAATCAACACGGCAGAAGTCGATGATATTATCTGGGGCACCAGCGCCCAGCGCGGCACTCAGGGCGGCGATTTGGGCCGCATGGCGGCGCTTGATGCCGGTTATGATGTGCGCTCCAGCGCCATGACACTTGACCGCTTTTGCGGCTCAGGCATCACCTCGGTCAATATCGCCGCGACAAACATTATGTCAGGCATGGAAGATATGACGATTGCCGGCGGCACTGAAATGATGTCGCGCTTCGGCACTGATGCAAAATCGGATTCGCCCTTCCTCGATAATGGCAATGAGCGTTTGCGCGAAGTGCATCCGCAGCCGCATCAGGGCGTTTGCGCCGATGCGATTGCCACGCTGGAAGGCATTGACCGTGAGGCTGTCGACGCGCTGGCTTATGTCAGCCAGCAAAACGCGCAGCGCGCGATTGAAGAAGGTCGTTTCGACAAATCACTTGTCGCGGTTCACAAAGAAGACGGGTCACTGGCACTCGACAAGGAAGAGTTTCCGCGTCCCCAAACCACACCTGAAAGCCTTGCTGAACTTGAGCCGAGCTTTGCCAAACTGGCAGATATTCCGCTCGACGAAGATGGCACGACATTTCGCAAGCTGGTCAATCAGGCGTATCCTGATTTGGAGATTAACCACGTCCACCATGCCGGCAACTCTTCCGGCGTTGTCGATGGCGCGGCGGCTCTGCTGCTGGCCTCGGGCGACTATGCCAAAGCCAATGGCCTGAAAGCCCGCGCCAAAGTGCGTGCGATTGCCAATATGGGCGACAGCCCGACGTTGATGCTTAATGCACCGGTTCCGGCGGCAGAAAAAGTGCTGCAAAAAGCCGGTCTGACGGTTGCCGATATTGACCTGTTTGAAATCAATGAAGCGTTTTCAGTTGTGGCTGAAAAATTCATTCGTGATCTCGACCTCGACCGCGACATTGTCAACGTCAATGGCGGCGCAATGGCGCTGGGTCACCCGATTGGCGCGACCGGTTCTATTTTGGTCGGCACTATGCTTGATGAGCTTGAGCGTCAAGACAAGCAAATCGGTCTGGTTACCATGTGCGCCGCTGGCGGCATGGCACCGGCCATCATCATTGAACGGGTATAATTAAGGACCATCGCCATGCGCGCTCATTACAATCATCTAGACCCGTTTTTAACGGTCGAGGATGCCGACACTATGTTGAAGCTGGCTGAGAATTTCGGCAGTTTCGGGCCTTACGCCAATGAAGCCGAAAATGACGGCATTGGCGAAGAATTGCCGCAGCGTTTCGACGCCGCCTTCAACTATATCGCGCATGGCATAGACGGCAGCGAGAACCAAGATGATGTGGCGACCGCTGCCGCACGGACGAACTATTTCCGTGAGACTTATGCCTATGGCGAAGAGGTGCAAGCGCCCGGTGTTGAGCCGTTTATGAATCACCCTGCTTTGGCTGAGACAGCGCGCAAAATTTCCGGCGTTGAGCGAATTGTGCCGGCGATTATTTTCGCCAATATCCTCATTCCCGGCCAAGAGCTTGCTGTGCATACTGATGTGCCGGAATTTCGCGGTGCCAATCGCAAGGTGACACCGCAATGGCTGCTGGTCACCATGCTGCATAGTGGCCTGTTTGATGAATGGCGGATTCCTATCACTACTTGCGTGTCATGGTTCGGCAAATCAAAAGGCGGCGCGTTTGCGTTTTATCCCGAAGGGCCAAACGGCAAAGCCGAGGCAATTCAATCTGACCATAATTCAGCGATTGTGATTGATACCGATAAGGTGTTTCACGGCGTTGAGCGGGTGTTTGAAACCAAGCCCGATATTCCGGTCATCAATAAAACCGCACGGCTGCATTTCATGGGCGATGACCAATGGCAATTACGCCATGAAGACGAGGTGCTGGGCAATTATGACTGGTCTGAACTGCGCTATTCTATTTCGTGGAAGGGCTATTGCTTCAAAGACGAGGCGGAAGAGAATTTGTGGCGCAGCGGCAGCGATGATTTATCCATCGAGTTTATTTTGAACCGCTTGGAAGCAGACTTGCGCAAGCAAGGTGTGTTGAGCGGCGAGCGCCCCGACCCGACAGCTTTTGCCACCATGATGGTCAATCACTATATCCGCTTCCCGCGTCAGCAAATGGCGGCTGAATAGCTAACCCACATAGCCCTGCAATTTGGCTGCTTCTTCGCGCACCGCTTGCGGGCCGCCGAGAAGCTGGCGGTTCGCGCCGATGCGTTTGAACCAATAATGCAGACCCAGTAAATCGGTAAAGCCCATGCCGCCATGCACTTCGGTTGATGTGCGGGCGACGAACTTGCCGACTTCCGCCATATGCGCTTTCGCAAGCCGCGAAGTCAGCGCGGCTTCGTCGGGCACATTGTCTTGCGCGTAAGCCGCATACCAAACCAGCGCACGGCAAGGCTCCAGCTTGGCAGCCATGTCGGCGCACATATGTTTGACCGCCTGAAACGAGCCGATGGGGCGATTAAACTGCTCGCGGTCTTTGGCATAGTCGACCGCCTTTTCGAGCATCATCTCGGCTGCGCCCAGCGTGTCGGCAGCCAGCAGCACCCGACCCGCATCAATCGTTTTGGCTTGCGCTTCGTCATGATTATTGCCCGTCACCACCGTCGCATCTGCGCCATCAAGGTCGAGCGTCACCGCGTGGCGGGTTTTATCGATCATCGTCAATTCGGTTTCGCTCACCCCCTCGGCATCACGCGCCACCACAATCAATTGCGCGCCGCTGGTCAGCAGAAAATGGGTCGCGGTTTCCGCGCCCATGACAAAGGTTGCACGACCCGAAACTTTATCGCCCGACAGGGTAAGCCCGCCGCCTTCGCGCGCGCCCGTCGCTTCGGTCAAGCCGACGCCCATCACCACTTCGCCCGAGGCGATACGGTCGAGCCAATCGGTATCACCTGCGATGCGCAAGCCGACAACCGCCATGCCATAAGCCGTGGTGAAACCCGACGGCGCGACGTGGCGACCAAGCTGCTCTTGAATGAGCGCCGCCTCCAGCACGCCCATGCCGAGCCCGCCTTGCGCTTCCGGCAGCAGCACAAACGGCACCCCCAACTCCATCAGGCCGTTTTGCAAATCATCAGCCAGCGCGCCATCGCCTTCGGCAAAGCCGCGCACTTGTTCCAGTTCCGACGCGGTTTCAAGGAAACGACGCACCGAGTCTTGCAACATGGTCTGGTCTTCATTCAGTCCGAAATACATGTAAAGCGCCCCTATTTAAACGTTCCGGCCGCAGGCTTCGGCTCGCGTGGCAAGCCGAGACCGCGCTCGGAAATAATATTCTTCTGAATTTGCGCCGAGCCGCCGCCGATAATCAGCCCAAGATCGAACATATAATGGGTTTGCCACATGCCCTTATCGCGCGCGAATGGGCTGTCTTCATACAGCATGCCATATTCGCCCATCACATCGATTGCCAGTTCAGCGATTTGATGATTCAACTCGCAGCCCTGTAACTTAACCAGCAGACCTGCCATGCCCGCCGATTTTTTCTCGCGCGCTGCCGTGGTCAGTCGCATGCCGTTCATTTTCATGGCATAGGCTTCGGCCTGCAATTGCATCAAGCGGTCACGATAGACCTGATTATCCATCAGCGTCACACCGTCAACTTGTTCCTGCTGCATAATATCGGCGACCGAATTCAGGCGCGACAAGGCCGCGTCAGGGTCGCCCAGCATGCCGCGCTCATGCGTCAGCGTTGCATTGGCAACCATCCAGCCTTCTCCGCGATTGCCGACGATAGACGTCACCGGCACACGCACATCGGTAAAGAAAACCTCATTGAACTCGGCAAAGCCGGTCATGGTCATGAGCGGGCGCACTTCAATGCCCGGTGTTTTCATATCGATGAGAATGTAACTAATGCCCTGATGTTTGGGCGCGTCGGCCTCAGTGCGCACAAGGCAAAACATCATATCGGCAAATTGTGCGGTCGACGTCCAAATCTTCTGGCCGTTAATGACAAAATCATCGCCATCGACCACCGCCGCTGTGCGTAACGAGGCAAGGTCCGATCCGGCACCCGGCTCTGAATAGCCCTGACACCAAACCATCTCGCCGCTCAAAGTCGGCTTGATGTATTTTTCTTTTTGTTCGTCAGTGCCCAATTCCAGCAAGGTCGGCACCAGCATGTTGATGCCCTGTCCCGAAATGCCGCCGGGCATTTTTGCGCGAGCAAATTCCTCGGCTATAATCCGCGATTTCAGCGCGTCGGCCTCAGCCCCGTAACCACCATATTGTTTAGGATGCGTGCGCGCCGCATAGCCATTTTCCAGCAAAAGTTGTTGCCACGCCAAACGCTTTTTACTGCGCACAGAGCGGTCAGACCGGCTCGGTGACTGGTCTTTATGCTTGGTCAAAAAGCCGCTCACTTCAGCGCGAAAATCTTCATATTCTTGGGTAAGATTCAGATCCATAAACTCAACTCCCTTTGGCGGAAATATTAAGCAATCATGCGCTAGGGCGCAAACCGATAATAATGGCAAGTTGCGCCGAGCGCTGATATTGTTGCCCGATGCTCGACCGCTATTTATTTTTGCGTCTTTTGCAGAGCCAGCTGGCGCTGACTTTAGTGCTATCCGCCGTCATTTGGCTGGTGCAGGCACTCAATCTGATTGACAAATCGCTGACGGCAGGCACGTCGCCGCTTGAAACGCTGATGCTGTCAGCCTTGGTGCTGCCACGCGTGCTCCCTTTCACGCTGGCACCGGCTTTGTTGATTACCGTGGTCGCCCAAATGGTGCGCCTGCTGCAAGATTATGAATATTTCGCGCTCACCGCTGCCGGTCTCAGCCCGTTGCGTATTCTGCGCCCGATGCTGTTGCTGGCTTTTGTCGTGATGATATTGCAAGCGCTGCTGGCCTTTTACATCTCACCGATTGCCATGAAGACGCTGAAGTTAAGCTCAGTTGAAGGCGGCAGTCGCATTGCTTTGGCTGAGTTGCAACCCGGCGCTTTCAAAGACCTCAAGCCCGGCATGACCGCCTATACAAGCGGGCAAGACAGCAATGGCAATTGGCTGGATTTGATGATTTATGATGCCAGCAAACCGGCGCGACCGATAACCTATTTGGCTAAAAAAGCACAAATCAGCGACCGCAATGGCGAACCCTATTTCATTTTGCGCGACGGCAGTCAGCATATTCATAGCCGCCAAGCAAATGCAGAGGAGCCAACCGAGGGACAAGTCGTGAGCTTCACCCAATATCTTTTGCCGCTCAGCCAGCCGACGCCTCAACAACAACAACGCATCTCGTTTAATCGCAATCATTTGATGATTCATCAATTGCTCGACCCCGCCGCGCATGGCGTAACCAATGAACGACGTATCACCCGCATGAAAGGGCGCGGGCTTGAATTGATTTCAAACCTTGCTGCGCCTTTTGTCTTCATGCTGGTCAGCTTTGCTGTCATCACGGCGGGCGGCATCAGCCGAAGCGGCTACGGGCAGCGCATAATGGCGGCCTTACTGCTCGCCATTAGCTTTCAAATCGGGGTCATTGCACTCGCCGACATAGCGGTCGAACAAGCTCAACCGGCATTGATTTTCATTTGGCCGGTATTTTTCTTGCTCGTGCTGATTGGGTTTATTTTGAGGCAAAACGACCCTGATATGTTCAGACGGTTACGGGGGTGGGTTGAATGATTGGCACCCTAAATTCCTATTTGGTGCGCCGTTTCGCGGTTTGGATTGTCATTGTCACGCTCGGCTTCGGCACTGTCGCCATGCTCGGTGATTTTCTGGAAATGCTGCGCCTTGCCAATCGCTTTAATCTTGGCGCGGGCACAGCCTTTAACTTCACTTTGTTGCGCTTGCCGCTTTTGCTGATGGATTTTTTGCCGTTTATTTTCCTGTTTGCCACCATGTTTAGCTTGCTCCGCCTGTCTCAGGCGCAAGAACTGGCTGTTATTCGCGCCGCCGGATTGTCGGTTTGGCAATTTCTCAAGCCGCTGCTGATTTTCACCTTTGGCCTCACGGTTTTGGTTGTGCTGGTGCTGGAGCCGTACGGCGCGCGGCTTCATAACAGCTTCACCGATCGTTATGCCGATATGACATCGCAGAAATCAGGCCTCAGCTTTTCGACCGGCGGCATCTGGTTCCGCGAAACAACAACTGATGGCAGCTATGTCAGCCGAGCCGGTAAAATCGACGAGAATGAGCCCGGACGCTTGCTCGATATTGAAATTATGATGCTCGACCAAGCCGGCGGTTTCAAAAGCCGTATCACCGCGCCGTCAGGTTATATTGATGGCGGCGTTTTCAATCTGACCTCGCCGACGCAATATGTTGTCGGCGAAGTGCCGCTGCGCTTGGCTCAAATAAGCCTGCCGACCGGTCTGAGAGCCGACAGTCTGGCTGATAGTTTTGCCAATTCGCGCATCATCAATATTTGGCAATTGCCGGGCTATATCGCCGCCGCCGGAAATAGCGGTATTGACGTAACGCGCCATCAAGTGCGCTTTCAATCAATGCTCGCCTTGCCGATTTTGCTGATGGCAATGGTTATGGTTGCGGCGTGTTTCTCGTTGCCGACGGGGCGCATGTTTACCACCGGTCAAACCATCGGCATGTCGATTTTATGCGGTTTCGCTCTGTTTCTGTTCAATGATTTCATCGTTTTGATGGGTGAGTTGAGCCTCATGCCTGTGATACTTGCAAGTTGGACACCGGCCCTTATTGCCTTGCTTTTATCCATAAGCTATCTACTGACGACGGAAGACGGCTAGGGAGAGCTGTTTATGAATGATTTAAAGCTGGGGAATGATTTCGGCGCACCGTCAGAAAATGACTGGCTGGCAGCGGTTGAAACGGCGTTGCGCGGCAAACCCGTCGACACTCTGAAATCAACTGATTTGGCAGGCTTTAATCGGCAACCGCTTTACACCGAAGCGCACCATGCAACCGCTGACGATACGGCGGGCTTGCCCGGCTTTGCCCCCTTCACGCGAGGCGCAACCGCGCTGAATAATAAATTCCTGCCCTGGCACATCGCCCAGCGTGTGATTATCGGTCGTAAATCGGCTGATAATGCCGCCATATTGACCGATTTGGCGGGCGGTGTGAGCGCCATTATGTTGGATTTCAGCGCCAAACCCGCCGACGCGGCAGCGCTCGACAAATTACTGGCTGATGTCATGCTGGATATTGCCCCGCTCTCATTGGCTTCGGCAACATCTGACACGGCACGCGCCGTGCTTGAAGTGCTGGATAAAAGCAGCATTGGCGATGTGCCGATTTATCTGAATCTCTCGGCCGATGACGCCGCCGCATTGGTCGATACGGCAAAGACACGCCCGTCGACGCGGCTGATGACCGCCAATGGCGCAGCGTTTCACGCGCAAGGTGCGGGAGTGGCGCAAGAATTGGGTTGGCTGCTGGCTGAACTGACCGACGGGTTGCGAAAGTTAGAGGCCGTCGGGCTTGCTCCGGCTGACGCATTGTCGAAAATCACCCTAACGCTTGCCGCCGAGGTTGATTTTTTTGCCGGTCTGGCAAAAATTCGCGCCGCGCGTTTGCTGTTCGCCAATATTGCCGATGCCATTGGCGCGCCCGATACGCGCCCCCAAATTCACGCCGAAACCAGTCTTCGCGCTTTCTCCGATGTCGATCCGTGGGTCAATATTTTGCGCGCCACCTCGGCGGCTATGGGTGCGGGCATTGCCGGTGTCGATATGCTGACCGTTGCCCCCTGCACCGCCACCGGCGCGACGGATAATGTTTTGACGCGGCGCATTGCGCGCAACACGCAGGTGATTTTGCAGGAAGAAAGCCATATCGGTCATGTTGCCGATGCGGCGGGCGGCAGTTGGTATATTGAAAGCCTGACCGAACAACTGGCCGAAAGCGCGTGGGGCGAATTTCAAAAAATCGAAGCCTGCGGTGGCATTGAGGCCGCGCAATCTGATATTGACGCGGCGCTGAGCCAAGCGCGCAAAGATTTTGACGCGGCAGTCGACACGCGCGCCATGCCGTTGGTTGGGGTTAGCGAGTTTCCAAATCTGGAAGAAGTCCCGCTTGAAGCCGGTCAAGACACAAGCTATCGCCTGTCTGCCGCCTATGAGGGCTTGCGCCATGCGGCACAAAAGGCCAAGCCGAAAGTCTTTCTCGCCAATATTGGCGAGATGGCAAGCTTCACGCCGCGCGCCAATTTCGCCGCCAATATTTATGCGGCAGGTGGCTTGCATGCGGTGAGCGGCGATGGCGGCACGGAGCCTGACGCAATCGCCACCGCTTTCAAAAATTCCAATGCCAAAATCGCCGTTATTTGCGCCTCTGACGATGATTATGAAAGTCACGCCGAAGCGATTGCCGCTGCGCTGAAGCAAAGCGGAGCGACGCATATCGCGCTGGCCGGTAAGCCGCGCAATATTGCCGATGTTGACGCTTATTGCTTTGCCGGCTGTGCTGTGCTGCGCTTCTTGCAAGAAATTCACAAAACGTTGGGGCTGGCATCATGAGCAAGTTGCCCGATTTTTCAAAACGCGCGCTGAACACCGCCGCCAATGCCGATATGAGCGCATGGCAACGTGCTGCCAAAGCAACGCAAGATAATGACGCGGCGGCCGGTTTGCGCCAAACGCCCGAAGGCATCGACATAAAGCCGCTTTATACCGCCGCCGATAGCGACGCCCTGCCCTATCTCGACAGTTATCCGGGGCTGGCACCTTTTATTCGCGGCCCTTACGCCACCATGTATGTGAATAAACCGTGGACGGTGCGCCAATATGCGGGTTTCTCGACCGCCGAGGAGTCGAACGCTTTTTACCGCCGCAATTTGAAAGCCGGACAAAAAGGGCTTTCCGTGGCCTTCGACCTCGCCACCCATCGCGGCTATGACAGCGACCACCCGCGCGTGTTTGGCGATGTCGGCATGGCGGGCGTGGCGATTGACTCGATTTTGGATATGCGAACCCTATTCGCCGGAATTCCGCTCGATACGATGAGCGTTTCCATGACCATGAACGGCGCGGTGCTGCCGATTATGGCGCTTTATATTGTGGCGGCGGAAGAGCAAGGGGTCAGCCCCGATAAGCTGATGGGCACGATTCAGAACGACATTCTGAAAGAATTTATGGTGCGGAATACCTATATCTACCCGCCGCAGCCCAGCATGCGGATTATCTCCGATATTTTCGCCTACACCTCGCAAAACATGCCGAAATTCAATTCAATCTCGATTTCCGGCTATCACATGCAAGAAGCGGGCGCGACGGCTGATCTTGAACTGGCCTATACGCTGGCCGATGGCGTTGAATATGCCCGCGCCGGAATGGCGGCAGGGCTGGATATTGATGTGTTCGCGCCGCGCTTGTCGTTCTTCTGGGCAATCGGCAAAGATTTTTTCATGGAGATTGCCAAAATGCGCGCTGCCCGCTTGCTATGGGCGCAGCTTATGCAAGGTCTGGGCGCGAAAAACCCGAAATCGCTGGCCTTGCGAACCCATTGCCAAACCTCGGGCTGGAGCCTGACCGCGCAGGATATTTACAATAATGTCATTCGCACCTGCATTGAGGCGATGGCATCGACGCAAGGCCATACACAGTCTTTGCATACCAACAGTTTTGATGAGGCGCTGGCTCTGCCGACCGATTTCTCGGCGCGCATCGCCCGAAATACCCAGCTTATGCTGCAAATGGAAAGTAATACGACGAAAGTTATCGACCCGTGGGGCGGCAGCTATTTTGTTGAAAAACTGACGCATGATTTGGCGGCGCGCGCGCTGGCGCATATTCAAGAAGTCGAGAAATTGGGCGGCATGGCTGCCGCGATTGAGCAAGACATACCGAAAATGCGGATTGAAGAAGCCGCAGCGCGCACCCAAGCGGCGATTGATAGCGGTCGCCAAACGGTTGTCGGTGTCAATAAGTTCAAGCTCGACAATGAAGATGCGGTTGATGTGTTGAAGGTCGATAATTCTGCCGTGCGCACCGCGCAAATCGACCGCTTGAAAGCGTTGAAAGAAAGCCGCGATGAAAATGAGACACAAGCAGCCCTGAGCGCACTGACCAAAGCGGCAGAAAGCGGCGAAGGAAACTTGCTGGCTTTAGCGGTCGATGCGGGTCGCGCAAAAGCCACCATCGGAGAGATTTCGAACGCATTGGAGCAAGTCTATCATCGGCATGAAGCCAAACCGCAGGTGATTTCAGACGTATATGAAAAAGATTTTGGCTCCAGCGACCCGAAAATCACCAAATTGCGCGAGATGATTGCCCGCTTTAGCGAGCGCGAAGGCCGCGCACCGTCGATTTATCTCGCCAAAATGGGGCAAGACGGTCATGACCGAGGGCAAAAGGTCGTCGCCACGGCATTGGCTGATTTGGGCTTTGATGTGGTGGCCGGGCCGTTATTTCAAACGCCGGAAGAAGCCGCCAAAGACGCGATTGAGGCGGGCGCGCATATTGTCGGCGTATCGTCGCTTGCGGCGGGGCATTTGACGCTGGTGCCGGAATTGCGCGACGCGCTGGCGGCTGAAGGCAATGATAATATTATGGTGATTGTCGGCGGGGTGATACCGCCGCAAGATTTTGACGCGCTGCGCGATGCGGGCGCGAAAGCGATTTTCCCACCCGGCACGGTTATCCCTGATGCGGCGGACGAGCTGATTACCACCCTCACCGCCCATTTGGGGCATAACGAAGCAGCTTGAGTAAAAGGGCGCGGTCACGCGCAGCGCCGCTTGGCGGTGCGAAGTCGGCTATCGTCTAATCGTGAACGCGAATAAGGCCCTCTTGAGCCGCTGTCGCAATCAGCTTGCCGTCACGGGTGAAGAAATGGCCGAAATTCATGCCGCGCCCGCCGGCTGACGCCGGGCTTTCCTGCACATAAAGCATCCAATCGTTTGCTTCAAACTCATGATAAAACCACATGGCATGGTCAAGGCTCGCCGATTGCAGCTTCGGGTTCATGTAAGACAGCGCATGCGGGCGCATGCAGGTGTCGAGCAGCGATGTATCGGAAATATAAGACAGCATGGCCTGATTGGTGGCGAAGTCTTTCGGCATGCCGGGGTCAACTTTCACCCAAACAATATTGCGCGGTTCAGCCGGTTCCGGCTTGAAAATATCCTTCGGGCTGACCGGACGGATTTCAAACGGGCGGCGGCGCAGCCAACTGTCACGAAACTGCTTCGGAATCTTTTCGGCACTCTCCATACGCATTTCATAATCGCTTTTCAGCGTTTCAGGGTCGGGTGCATAGGGCATTTGCATTTGGTGTTCACGGCCTTCTTCAAAATGCTGAAAGCTGGCTGCCATATTGAAAATCTGCTTGCCGTGCTGCACCGCGACCACGCGCCGCGAGGCAAAACTTTTGCCATCGCGCGCATTATCAACCTCATAGATAATCGGTGTGTCAGGGTCGCCCGGGCGCAGAAAATAGCTATGGAAACTGTGGCAGAACATATCTTCTACCGTATAGCAGGCCGCCATGAGCGCTTGACCGAGCACTTGCCCGCCAAACACGCGCTGGCGTTGCTCATTCGGGCTTTGACCGCGAAAAAGGTTTACTTCCAGCCGTTCGAGTTTCAACAACTGCAAAATCGTATCGAGTGATTGGTCCATATCAAACCTTAAAATCGCGCCCTTAGGAGGCAGGCGCTTATTGTTTTACCTATTCTTTTACCGGCGCTGTTGCGGGGATAATCGTCACGCTTTCACCGCAGCCGCACGCATCGGTTTGGTTCGGATTGTTGAACTGAAAACCGGCCGACAGCTTGTCTTCTTCCCAATCCATTTGAGTCCCAAGCAAAAACAGCACCGCTTTGGCTTCAATCAAAATGGTTACGCCTTTATCTTCTACTATTTCGTCGAGTGGCAATTTTTCTTCGGCATAATCCATCGTGTATTCCATACCGGCGCAGCCGCCATTTTTCACGCCGAGGCGGATACCGATTTTCGGCGTGTCCGATTTGGCAATAATGGATTTCACGCGCTCGGCGGCGCGGTCGGTCAGCGTAATCGCTTTGGGCATTTCAAAAGTTTGGCTCATATCACTTTCGTTTCCGTTAAAACATATTCAACGCAACGCGGGCTTCATCTGACATACGGCTCGGATCCCAGGGCGGCTCGAAGGTCATATTTACCACAACATCGCCGACACCGTCCACTGAGCGCACAGCATCTTCCACCCAGCGCGGCATATGCTCGGCCACCGGACAGCCGGGCGCGGTCAGCGTCATATCAATGGTCACATCGCGGTCATCAGAAATATCGACCTTATATATCAATCCCAATTCATAAATATCGACCGGAATTTCAGGGTCATAGACGCTTTTCATCGCGCCGATAATATCATCCGTCAGCGCCGCCATTTGCGGCGACAAATCTTCGATTGCCACGGGCTCTTTCGCCTCCGGCGGCTCTTGTTGAGCGGAGGTATCGATAATCGGCATGTCTTTATCTTGGTTCATAGCCTATCCGAAAAAATCAATTGCCTTATGCATGGCTTCGACCAGCGCGTCCACCTCTTCATGCGTATTGTAAACGGCAAAGCTGGCGCGCGCCGTTGCCGGCACATCAAACCGCTTCATCAAAGGTTGCGCGCAGTGATGCCCGGCGCGCACCGCGACACCGGAACGGTCAATCACCGTTGCCAAATCATGCGGGTGGATACCGTCCACCCCGAAGGAAACAATCGCCCCCTTGTCTTTCGCCGTGCCGTAAATCTGCACACGATTAATCGCGCCGACCGCCTCCATCGCATAGTCACGCAGAGCGTTTTCGTGGCGATGCATCGCGTCAAAGCCAATATCCATCATCCAATTCAACGCTTCACCGAGACCGATAACTTCGATAATCGGCGGCGTTCCCGCCTCAAAACGATGCGGCGCGTCGCCATAGCTGACCGCCTCTTTCGACACTTCGCGTATCATCTCACCGCCGCCGCGAAACGGACGCATCTCAGCCAGTCGATCGGCTTTGCCGTAAAGCACACCGATACCGGTCGGGCCATAAACCTTG
Organism: Alphaproteobacteria bacterium; assembly: GCA_022428185.1. Classification (GTDB taxonomy): domain Bacteria; phylum Pseudomonadota; class Alphaproteobacteria; order RS24; family RS24; genus UBA8337. Next base: position 16,901 of record JAKMCZ010000149.1, read on the forward strand.
TGACCGGAGAACACATAAAAATCGGCATCGAGCTTTTGCAAGTCGGTTTTCAAATGCACTGCGCCCTGACAGCCATCGAGCAAAATCGGCACGCCGTGTTTATGCGCGATATCGACCAATTGTTTGGCCGGGGTAATCGTGCCCAGCGCATTCGACATTTGCGTCAGCGCGACAAATTTTGTGCGCTCGGTAAACGCGGCCTCATAAGCTGCCATATCCAACTCACCCTCATCGGTTACCGGCACCCATTTCAGCACCGCGCCATGCCGCTCGCGCATGAAATGCCACGGCACGATATTCGAGTGGTGTTCCATTTCCGACAGGATAATCTCGTCACCCGCTTCAATTTGCGGCTCAAGAAAACCATGCGCCACAAGATTAATCGCATCGGTTGCGCCGCCGGTGAAAATGATTTGGTCAACGCTCTCGGCATTGAGGAATTGGCGCGTCGTTTCACGCGCCGCCTCAAACGCATTGGTCGCATTATTCGACAAATAGTGCAGTCCGCGATGGACGTTTGCATATTCGTTCGTCGCAAAGCCGTGCATACGGTCAAGCACTGCCATTGGCTTTTGCGCGGAGGCCGCATTATCTAGATAAACCAGTGGCTTACCGTAAACATTATTGGCAAGGCCGGGGAATTGCGCCCGAATGGCGTTAACGTCAAAAGCAGCACTCATTACGCAGCCTCTTTGGCGGAAAAACGGTCAGTGATTTTGGCGGCGACCAGAACGCGCAGCGTTTCCGCCATTGCCTCATCATCAATATGCGCCAATGCCTGTTCGATAAATCCGGCGACCAAAAGATAGCGCGCATCGGCCGCGCTCAATCCGCGCGCGCGCAAGAAAAACAGCGCGTCCCTATCCAACTCGCCAATCGCCGAACCATGCGCGCAGGCGACATCATCGGCGTAGATTTCAAGCTCCGGCTTGGCGTCCATTTCTGCTTTGTCGGATAACATCATGGCGCGGGTTTGCATTTGCGCGTCAACATGCTGCGCGTCGGGGCGAACAATCACCTTGCCCTGAAACACACCGCGCGCCGCCTCGTCGAGCACATTATAGGCGGTCGTGTTGCTGCTTGTGTTGGCGGCCTGATGGTCAATCTCGTAAGTGAAGTCGGCATGGTTTTCGCCACCGCCCAAAACGGCGCTGTGCAATTCGGCATGGGCGCCCGATGCGAGAAGCGCAACCCGCGCCTGTTGTCGCGCCAATGCGCCGCCGGTCACCATCGCAACCGATTTGAATTGCGCGTCGGCAGCCAGCCGAATATCGGCGCTGGCGACTTGATGCCCGACCTGTTGCAGACGAATAAGCGTCAATGAGGCACCGACGCCCAGTTCGATATCAAAACGCGCATTGCTATAGGCGGTGTTTATATGGTTGTCGACCAAAACAGCGCGTGCGCCATCTTGCAATGTGATTTTATGGTGCAAATGCGTCGCCGTATCGCCGCCACTGATTATTACCAGCGGCTGCGCCAGCGCGCCGGACATCTCAGCCACCAACCCGCCTTGCGCCAA
>JAKMCZ010000174.1 GCA_022428185.1 Alphaproteobacteria bacterium
AATAAAACATAAACCAGGGTCGGCTTAATTTTGATAAAGGTCTCGTCTCGCAAATAAAGCGTCAGCCCGCCAAACATGAACACAAAACCGGCCGAGGCCAGCGTCATATTATTCGGTTTGGCACCGCGCGCAAATGTGACGATTAATGAAACCACCAATGCTGCCATGAAGCCTGCCGTTGCAATCAGCAACCCATCGCTTTCAGGGCGTCCAAGCCAATCGGCACCGCGCCCGTTCAAAATGAAAAATACCAAAAGTGGCCCGAAATCTTCCAGAAATTTCGCCATTATCCAATCTCCTCATCAAGCCCGACCAAAGCGCGGGAAAAACCGTCCGCGCTGAAAGCTTGCAAATCATCGACTTGTTCGCCGACACCGATAAAATATATCGGCAAAGCCAGTTTCTGGGCAATCGCCACCAGGCCGCCACCACGCGCCGTGCCGTCGAGTTTGGTCATAATCAAGCCACTGGTTTCGGCGGTTGCCAGAAAAGCTTCCGCTTGCGCCACCGCGTTTTGGCCGGTTGTCGCATCGAGCACGAGCAGGCTTTCATGCGGTGCGCTGTCATCGAGTTTTTTCACAACGCGAATGATTTTGGTCAATTCGGCCATCAGATTATCGTTCGATTGCAGCCGACCTGCCGTGTCGATCATCAACACATCGATATTTTCATTTTGCGCTTTTTGCAGTGCTTGAAAGGCCAGTCCGGCCGCATCAGCGCCGGCATCTGCGCGCACCACATCGACATTGGCGCGCGCGCCCCAAACCACTAATTGCTCAGCAGCAGCGGCGCGAAACGTGTCGCAGGCCGCCAGCATGACAGTTTTCCCTTCGGCCTGAAATTTTTTGGCTAATTTGCCGATGGTGGTTGTCTTGCCCGCACCATTGACACCGGCCAATAAAACAACTGCCGGTTTTAGGGCGGGCAGGGCGAAGGGTTTGTCAACCGGTTGCAGCAGGGTCGCGATTTCACCGGCCAGAATTTGGCGCAGCGCCGCATCATCAAGGGTCGCCAAATCGCGTCTGCCGCGCAAAGCCTCGGTAATTTTGGCGGCGGTGGTGACGCCCAAATCCGCCATAATCAGCGCGTCTTCCAATTCACCTAATGTTTCGACCGATAATTTTCGCCCGCCCATAATGCCCGACAGGCTGCCTGCCAGCGCATCAGAGGAACGCGAAAGACCGGATTTTAGACGCGACCAAAGGCTCATTTATCGCCTCCGATGAGCATGCGCCCGTCATCGCCGGTAATGGTCACATCGACCAAAGCACCGCTCTCATGCGCCGTATCGAGGGCGATGCGCGCAAAGTTTTCGGCGCGTCCTTCGCCCGGTTTTTCAACCAAGACGGAGAATGTTTTGCCGTGCTGGCGCGCCAGCCAATTTTGTAAATTGTTTTGCGCGGCATCGCGCAATTTTGCCGCGCGCGCTTTGATCAGCGCTTTATCCAATTGCGGCATGCGTGCTGCGGGCGTGCCCGGACGTGGTGAAAACGGAAACACATGGGTGAAGCTCAAATCGCACTCAGCGATAAGCGCCACCGTATTGTCAAACATCGCCTCGGTTTCGGTCGGAAAACCGGCGATTAAATCGGCACCGAAAGCCATATCGGGGCGGGCTTTCTTTAGCCGGTTACAAAACGCAATCGCCTCGGCGCGGCTATGGCGGCGTTTCATGCGCTTCAAAATCATATCGTCGCCGGCTTGCAGCGATAAATGCAAATGCGGCATCAGCCGTGGCTCTTCGATGACCATATCGAGAAGTGTCGCGTCAATCTCAACCGCATCAATCGACGATAGACGCAAGCGCGCCAATTCGGGCACGCGAGCCAAAATCGCCTGCACCAATTGACCCAAACCCGATTTCCCGGTCTCGCCAATTCCGATATCGGGGCCGTAAGAGGTAATATCAACACCGGTCAGCACCACTTCCTTATGGCCCTGCTCGACCAGCTCGGTGACGCGGTGCACCACCTCATCAACCGGCACTGAGCGCGAATTGCCGCGACCATAGGGAATGATACAAAATGTGCAGCGATGGTCGCAGCCGGTTTGCACTTGCACAAAAGCGCGCGCGCGACGGCTTTGAGCGACCGATGGCAGGGGCGTGGCTTTGGTCTCTTGCATGATATCGCCAATCGCCGAGCCACTGGCTTGATAGCTGGCAGCGCGTAATTTTTCTTCATTGCCCAAAACACGGTCAACTTCGGGCATGGCTGAAAACGCCGCGCCGTCAATTTGTGCGGCGCAACCGGTGACCATAACTTCTTGGCCTCGGCGTTTGGCTTTGCGCGCCGCTTGGCGTGCCTGGCGGAGCGCTTCGCCGGTCACCGCGCAGCCATTGATAATGGTGGTGTTTTTAAGCCCCGCCGCTTTAGCCAGCGCATCAACCGTATCGCCTTCCAGCGCGTTTAAGCGACAGCCGAAATTCTCAACATCGACGCTCATAGGGTGACCTCGGCATCGAACTCAAAATGCACAGGACCCGACATAAACAGATGCGTGTCGGGGCGATAATCAATCACCAGAACGTCATGCGCGTTATCGTCTTGATTGAAAGGCGGGCGTAAATGCACCTCGCCTTGCGTGCACAGGCCTTGCGTGACCGCTGCAACGGCAGTGGCACATGCGCCCGTGCCGCAGGCTTTGGTCAGGCCAACGCCGCGCTCCCATGTGTCGAGGCGCAAAATATTATCGCCTGCAATACTGGCGAAACTGATATTGGCGCGCTCGGGGAAATGTCGATTTCGTTCCAGTTGAAAGCCATATTGCGCCGCCAGGCCCGCCGTGCCGGTTTCAACGAAAATCACTGCATGCGGATTGCCGACAATTACCGGCAGGGCATCGGGCAGGTTTTTATGCAAGCTCACCGCCGACCCGATTTCGGGCAGTTTCATGGCGACACGAACCTGCATTGCGGTTTCGCTGGTTGAGGTTTGGCAGGCTAATAGACCACCCAAACTGTCGATATTTATCGATGCGGCCTCGCCCTGCGCCAAAAAAGCGGCGACGGCGCGTGTGCCATTGCCACATGCTTCGACCTCGCTGCCATCGGCGTTGAAAATCTGCATAAACACATCGCCATCAGATTTCGGCGGGTGAATGACAAGAAGCTGGTCGCAGCCCTTGGTCGTGACATTTTCGCGGTCGGCCAATCGGCGCACATCATCGCTCGATAGGCTCAACCCCTTATCGCGTGCGTCAATAATGACGAAATCATTGCCCAACCCGTTCATTTTGGTAAAGGCGATGGTGTGTGTGTCACTCATTGTGCCTATATAGGGGTTTCCCTGCCCAAACGCCATACGGCTTTAGCGCCTTGACTTTATTTGGGCGGCTGCCTATTTTGCCGCCACTTCTTCAAGAGAAGCGATATTTGAACTGGTTTCAGCCCCCGATTTTAGGCGGGGCGAAATCGCCACCCGTCAGCAAGGTTTGCCCACGGGTGCAATTTTGGTTGACGGCATGTTTGACACGCTGAGTGATAATTTAGGATCGATTTTTGACCGCTTGACGCGGCGCGGCGCGCTGTCTGAAAAGCAAGTCGATGCTGCGCTTGACGAAATTCGCAATGCGTTGCTGGAAGCCGATGTTGCTTTGCCCGTCGCGCGCAGCTTTATCGAGCAAGTGCGCCCGCTCGCTGTCGGCAGCGATGTGTTGAAATCGGTCACGCCGGGCCAACAAGTCATCAAAATCGTCAATGATGCGCTGATTGAGATGCTGGGTGCGCCCGCCGCACTCAACTTTGATGCCGTGCCGCCCGTGGTCATGATGATGGTCGGTTTGCAAGGCTCGGGTAAAACCACATCGACCGCCAAAATAGCCAAACACATTACCGACACGCAAAAGCGCAAAGTGTTAATGGCGTCGCTGGATACACAACGCCCCGCCGCCATGCAGCAATTGGCGGTGCTCGGCACACAGACCGAAATTGATACATTGCCGATTGTTGACGGCCAAGCGCCGGTAGATATCGCCAAACGCGCTGTTGAGGCGGCCAAGCTGGGCGGTTTTGATGTGGTGATGCTGGACACGGCAGGGCGCACCAATGCCGATGAGGCACTGATGGCGGAAATGGCGGCAATTGAAAAAGCCGCGTCGCCGAAAGAGGTTTTGCTGGTCGCCGACGCATTGACCGGTCAAGAGGCGGTGACCATTGCCGGACAATTTGCAGCGCGTGTGTCGCTGACCGGTATCATGTTGACCCGCGCCGATGGCGACGGTCGCGGCGGTGCAGCCTTGTCCATGCGCTATGTCACGGGCGTGCCGATTAAGTTTCTTGGTGTTGGTGAGGCGATAGACAGGCTGGAAGTGTTTGACCCGCAGCGGCTCGCCAATCGCATTTTGGGCATGGGTGATGTTGTCGGTCTGGTTGAAAAAGCAGCCGAAACAATGGATGCGGAGAAGGCTGAAAAAATTGCCGCGCGCATGAAAAAAGGCCAGTTCACACTTGATGATATGGCCGAGCAATTAAAACAAATGCAGGCCATGGGTGGTATGAGCGGCGTGCTGTCCATGTTGCCCGGCATGGGTAAAATGAAAAAGCAATTGGCGGCTCTGAATATGGATGAGCGCGAATTGCTGCGCCAAGCCGCCATTGTTTCGTCAATGACCAGTGCCGAGCGCGACACACCGAAATTGATGAATGCCAGCCGCAAACGGCGTGTGGCGGGCGGCTCGGGCACCAGCGTGCAAGATGTCAATAAGGTGCTGAAAATGCATCGGCAAATGGCCGATATGATGAAGAAAATGGGCAAGGGCGGCTTCCCTGATATGGGGGGCATGGCCGATATGCTGGGCGGCAATATGGGTGGTGGTATGCCGGGTGGCATGGCAAGTGGCATGGGCGGAAATATGCCGCAAATGCCCAAATTGGATCCCAAAAACCTGCCCGATTTAAGCAAATTGGGCGGCGATGCGCCGGCCGATTTTTTGAAAGGATTGGGTCTGCCCGATAGTGGGTCAAAAAAGAAATAGACCTTGAGTAATTTGCTGTTTGATGAAAGGAAATTGAAATGGCTTTGAAAATTCGTATGTCGCGTGGCGGCTCGAAAAAACGTCCCTTTTACCGTATTGTTGTGGCTGACAGCCGCATGCCGCGTGATGGTCGTTTTATCGAAAAACTTGGAACTTATAACCCATTGCTGCCGAAAGATGGCGGTGAGCGGGTGAAGTTGGACACTGACCGCGCCAAGCATTGGCTGGATCAAGGGGCCAAACCGTCTGACCGCGTGTCGCGCTTTCTCGACGATGCCGGATTATGGAAACGCGAGCCGCGCAATAATCCGCAAAGGGCCAAACCGGGTCTGAAAGCGCAAGAGCGCTTGGAAGCACAAGCGGCTGCGGCCGAAGCTGCGGCTGCCGCTCCTGCTGAGGAAGTGGCTGAAGAAGAAGTTGTTGCAGAAGAGGCGACAGAGGAAGTGGTCGAGGAAGTGGCTGCCGAAGAAGCTCCGGCTGAGGATGAGGCTCCGGCTGAGGAAGAAGCCCCCACCGAAGAGGCACCAGCTGAGGAAGAAGCTCCGGCTGAGGAAGAGGCTCCGGCTGAAGAAGCGGCTGCTGAGGAAGAGGCTCCCGCCGAAGAGGCACCCGCCGAGGAAGAAGCCGCTGCTGAAGAAGCGCCTGCTGAGGACGCTTCTGAGGAAGAAAAGGCCGAATAAATGGTCGTGTCGCCCGAGACGACGCCGGACGGCTTTGTCTGTCTGTGCGTCATCGGGCCGGCGCATGGCGTTAAGGGCGCGGTGAAGGCCAAATGCTTCGCCGAAAACGCGGCTGATTTGACGGCCTATGGTGCGCTGCAAACGGCGGACGGGCAGGCGGTCATAATCGCTTCCGTTAAGTCCGACAAATATGGCGCATTGCTGACGCTGGAAGGCGTGAGCGGGCGCGATGCGGCGGAGGCGCTGCGCGGCACGGCGCTTTATGTGGCGCGCGACAAGCTGCCCGCTCTGGACGGCGATGATTTTTATCATGCCGACCTTATCGGTTTGGCGGTGGTCGACGCTGATGGCGCGACGCTGGGTCAAGTTAAAGCGGTGCATAATTTCGGAGCCGGTGATTTGTTGGAAATCGTCCATAGCGCGGCAGATAGAAAAGGGACGGCTTTTTACCCGTTCACCAAAGCCGTGGTGCCCGATATTGATATCGCCGCCGGACGTTTGGTGCTGTTGCCGCCGCGTGAAGACGAGGCGCGACCGCCCGAGCAAGTATCGGCAGGCTCCACTGATGATAAAAGTGATAATCAGAGTTGAGCCATGAGTTTTAACGCCCATATCATCACCGCCTATCCTGACATGTTTCCCGGACCTTTGGGCGCCAGCCTGAGCGGGCGCGCGCTCAAAGACGGTTTATGGGATTTGGCGCTGCATGATTTGCGCGATTTCGGTCAAGGCAAGCATAATAATATTGATGACACTCCGGCAGGCGGCGGACCCGGCATGGTATTGCGCGCCGATGTTGCCGCCGCCGCGCTCGACAGTGTGGACAATGAAACCGCTTTACCGCTGATTTTACCCAGCCCGCGTGGACAAGTGTTTTCGCAAAGCATGGCCGAAGACTGGGCGCAAGCGCCGGGATTGGTGTTTTTGTGCAACCGCTTTGAAGGGGTCGATGAGCGCTTTATTGAGGCACGCCGGCCGCTTGAAGTATCGCTTGGCGATTATGTGCTGGCCGGTGGCGAATTGGCGGCAATGGTGATGCTGGAGGCGGTGTTGCGCTTGCTGCCGGGAATTATGGGCAAGGCTGAAAGCGGACGCGATGAGAGCTTTTCAGCGGCCAATCAAGGGCTGTTGGAATATCCCCATTATACCCGTCCCAATATGTGGGACGGGCGCGCCATTCCCGATGTGGTGACCGGCGGCGACCATGAAAAATTGGCCGCTTGGCGGCGTGCAGAGGCGCAAGCGGTGACGAAATCCCGCCGCCCTGATTTATGGGCGCGCCTTAATGATAAAAAAGACGATAAGTCAGACTGAAAAAGGGGTGACAAGCCCGCTAACCCGTGCTAAATCGCCCCATCTCGTGCCGAAAGGCACGCTTTATTGACCGCAAGCTCTGGTGTCCTTTGGGACACTTTTATTGGCCCGCTAAGGGGATAAGCAAATGAATTTGATTGATGAGATTGAACACGAGCACATGGCCGAATTGACGGCTGAAAAAGCCGTGCCGGATTTTCAACCGGGCGATACGGTCAAGGTCAATGTGAAAGTGATTGAAGGCTCGCGCGAGCGTATTCAGGCGTTTGAAGGCGTTTGCATCGGACGTGCCGGTGGTGGTTTGAACGAAAATTTCACCGTGCGTAAAATTTCCTATGGCGAAGGCGTGGAGCGGGTTTTCCCGATTTATTCGCCTTTGGTCGACTCCATCGAATTGGTGCGTGCCGGACGTGTGCGCCGCGCCAAGCTGTATTATCTGCGCGGCCTGACCGGTAAAGCCGCCCGCATTGTCGAGCGGCGCGCCAAATCAGCCAAAGCTGAGGCGGCGGCAGTGACCGAAACAATTACCGAGCCGGAGACGGCGGATGCGGAGAGCGGCACCGAAAACCAAGCCTAGACAGCCTGTTTTCAAAGCCACCCCAAAGCCAAAACATGAGGGGCCGGCATCACCTCGCCGCCTCGCATAAATATGAGAGGCAAAAGGCGAAAAGATGAGCGGAACAACTCTTTACGATAAAATATGGCAAGCCCATTTGGTCGATGACGGGGCCGATGGCAATTCGCTTTTATATATTGACCGCCATTTGGTGCATGAAGTGACGAGCCCGCAAGCCTTTGAGGGGCTTCGCATGAGCGCCCGCACGCCGCGTGCGCCGGATAAGACGCTGGCCGTGGCCGACCATAATATTCCGACCACTGACCGCTCGGGCGGTTTGGCGGCTATTGATGACCCGGAAAGCAAGCTGCAAATCGAGACGCTGGAAAAAAATTGCGCCGAATTTGGCATTGATTATCTGCCGATGGACGATATTCGACAGGGCATTGTTCATGTCGCCGGTCCCGAGCAAGGGTTTACCCTGCCCGGCCTGACCATTGTGTGCGGCGACAGCCATACATCGACGCATGGCGCGTTTGGCGCTTTGGCGCACGGCATCGGCACATCAGAGGTCGAGCATGTATTGGCGACGCAGACGCTGATACAAACCAAAGCGAAGAACTTTCGCATTAATGTGGTTGGCGACGCGCCGTTGCATGTCACCGCTAAAGATATTGCGTTGGCGATTATCGGCGAGATTGGCACGGCAGGCGGCACCGGCTATGTGCTGGAATATGCAGGCCCCGCCATTGAGGCTTTATCAATCGAAGGGCGCATGACCTTGTGCAATATGTCTATCGAGGCAGGGGCGCGTGCCGGTTTGGTTGCGCCCGATGAAAAAACCTTCGCCTTTTTGAAAGACCGCCCGCGCGCGCCCAAAGGTGCTGATTGGGATAAGGCAGTGGCCTATTGGCAGACGCTGAAATCAGACGATGATGCGGTCTTTGATAAGGAAATCACCATTGACGCGGCTGATTTACCGCCATTGGTCACTTGGGGCACCAGCCCCCAAGATGTGATTGCCATTGATGCGCATGTGCCGGATCCGGCTGAAATTGACGATGCGGCGCGGCGCAAAGCGACCGAGCGCGCGCTCGATTATATGGGGCTTGAGGCAGGCACGCCGATGCAAGAGGTCACGATTGACCGCGTGTTTATCGGCTCATGTACCAATAGCCGCATCGAAGATTTGCGCGCCGCTGCCGCGATTGCCAAAACCGGCAAAGTGGCCGCCAGCGTTGATGCGATGGTGGTGCCGGGGTCGGGGCTGGTCAAACAACAAGCCGAAGCCGAAGGGCTCGATAAGATATTTATCGAGGCCGGTTTCGATTGGCGCGAGCCGGGCTGCTCAATGTGCCTGGCGATGAATGCTGACAAGTTACAGCCGGGCGAGCGTTGTGCGTCGACTTCAAATCGTAATTTTGAAGGTCGACAGGGGCGCGGCGGGCGCACCCATTTGGTGTCGCCCGAAATGGCCGCTGCCGCCGCATTGGCCGGTCACTTTGTTGATATTCGCGGTTTGAAATAGAGGCTAGAGATGGAAAAATTTGACAAACTCACCGGCATTGCCGCGCCGCTCGACATTATTAATGTTGATACGGATATGATTATTCCCAAGCAGTTTTTGAAAACCATTCAGCGTTCGGGTTTGGGAAAAAATCTGTTCGATGAAATGCGCTTTGCCCCTGACGGCGCTGAGATTGACGATTTCGTGCTCAATCAACCGGCCTATCGCAAAGCAGAAATTCTGGTTGCAGGCGACAATTTCGGCTGCGGCTCGAGCCGTGAACACGCGCCCTGGGCGCTGCTGGATTTCGGTATTCGCTGTGTTATCGCGCCGAGCTTTGCTGATATTTTTTACAATAATTGCTTCAAAAACGGCATTTTGCCGATTGTGCTGCCGCAACAAGACGTTGATAAGTTGATGGACGATGCCAAGCGCGGTGCCAATGCGACCGTCAGCATTGATTTGGAAAACCAAACCATTCAGGGCCCCGATGGCGGCGAGATTGCTTTTGAAGTCGACGCATTTAGAAAGCAGTGCCTGATGGAAGGGCTTGATGATATCGGCCTGACTTTGCAAAAAGCCGACGCCATTGACAATTATGAAGCGGCGCTTGATGCGCAGCCCTGGCGATAGGCCGGTGCGCGGTTTTTGGCGTTAATCGAAAGATAGCAAAATGGAAAAAATTCTCATTCTGCCCGGCGACGGTATTGGCCCTGAGGTGATGGGTGAGGTGCGCCGTGTCATTGACTGGTTCGGCACCAATCGCGGCTTTCAGGTGACACTGGACGAAGATTTGGTCGGCGGGTGCGCCTATGACGCGCATGGCGCGGCAATCTCTGATGCCGCCATGCAAAAAGCGCATGATGCTGATGCGGTGTTGCTGGGCGCGGTTGGCGGCCCGCAATGGGACAATGTGGCCTATGAGGCGCGCCCCGAAGCCGGTTTGTTGCGCTTGCGCGCCGATTTGCAATTATTTGCCAATTTGCGTCCTGCCATTTGCTTCGCCGCACTGGCTGATGCGTCTTCGCTGAAGCGCGAACTGGTTGAAGGGCTGGATATTATGATTGTCCGCGAGCTGACCGGCGGGGTTTATTTCGGCGAACCGCGCGGCATTGAAGAGCTGGGCAATGGTCAGCGTCGCGGCGTCAATACGCAAGTTTATGAAACCTATGAGATTGAGCGCATTGCGCGCGTGGCCGGCGACCTGGCAATGAAGCGCGGCAAAAGATTGGCATCGTCTGAAAAGCGCAATGTCATGGAAAGCGGTCTGTTATGGAACGAAGAGGTTACCCGCGTGATTTCTGACGAATTTCCCGAACTCGAGCTTGAGCACGTGTTGGCTGATAATTGCGCCATGCAACTTGTCCGCAATCCGAAACAATATGATGTGCTGGTCACCGATAATCTGTTTGGCGATATTTTATCCGATATTGCCGCCATGTTGACCGGCTCTTTGGGCATGCTGCCATCTGCTTCTTTGGGTGCGCCCGATGGCGATGGCGCGCGCTCTAAAGCGCTTTACGAGCCGGTGCACGGCTCGGCTCCCGACATTGCCGGTCAAGGCAAAGCCAATCCGATTGCCTCGATTATGAGTTTGGCTATGGCGCTGCGTTACACATTTGAGCGCGGCGACGATGCCGATTTATTGGAAAACGCCGTTACCGCCGTGTTGGATAAAGGTATTCGCACCGGCGATATCATGCAGGCCGATATGCAAGCGGTCGGCACGAGCGGCATGGGCGACGCGGTTTTGGCGGCGCTCGATGAATTGGGGGCAGGCGCATGACTTATGTGGTTGCCGTGGTTGGCGCGACCGGCAATGTCGGGCGCGAAATGCTCAGTATTTTAAGCGAACGCAAATTTCCGGTGGCGCGTGTCGATGCGATTGCCTCGCGCCGCAGTCAGGGTCGCGAGGTCAGTTTCGGCGATAAAACGCTGAAATGTCAGGCGCTGGAAAATTATGATTTTGCCAAAGCCGATATTGCTTTATTTGCCGCAGGCTCCGGCCCGGCGAAAGATTATGCGCCCAAAGCGGCCAAAGCAGGTTGCGTGGTCATTGATAATTCATCGCTTTACCGCATGGACGACGATGTGCCGTTGATTGTGCCCGAGGTCAATCCTGAGGCAATCGCGGATTACAAAAAGCGCAATATTATCGCCAACCCCAATTGCTCGACGGCGCAGCTTGTCGTGGCTCTAAAGCCTTTACACGGGCTGGCGAAAATCAAACGCGTGGTGGTGGCGACCTATCAATCGGTTTCGGGCGCAGGCAATGCGGCGATGGATGAATTGTTCACCCAAACGCGCGGCATTTTCGTTAATGATGAGATGAAGCGCGAGCATTTTACCAAGCAGATTGCCTTTAATGTCATCCCGCATATTGATGAATTTATGAAAGACGGGGCGACCAAAGAGGAATGGAAAATGGTCGTCGAGACACAAAAAATGCTCGACCCTGATATCGCCATGAGCGCGACTTGCGTGCGCGTGCCGGTTTTTGTCGGCCATTCAGAAGCGGTCAATATTGAGTTTGACAGTGCGGTCTCTCTGGACGCGGCGCGCCAAGCATTGGAGTCCGCTGATGGCGTGTTGGTGGTCGATCGGCGCGAAGATGAAGGCTATGTCACGCCGGTGGAATCGGTCGGGGAGTTTGAGACTTTTGTCTCGCGCTTGCGCGTCGATGACAGTGTAGAGCACGGCCTCGCCCTATGGGTGGTGTCTGATAATTTGCGTAAAGGCGCGGCCTTAAATGCGGTGCAAATCGCTGAATTGTTGACCAGCGCGCATCTGACACAAAGCCGCTTCTCCGATTAAACTGAGCGATTAAATTGAGTGATTAAATATTGAGCTTGTCTTGAATGGCGGCTGCTGCCAATTGCACCGGCCCATGCGGCAGGGTCTGGGTTTCCAGATTGGCCGCCGCCATTTGTCCCAAAGTGGCACAAGCAATGCCCAGTGCCTTTGGCTCTTCGGCCAGATAAAGCCCCAAATAAAGGGCGGCAAAAAAATCGCCCATGCCATAGGGCGCTTTGGGCGCTTTGGCGGTTTCGCAACGCAATACATCATCGCCAATCGCCAGCGCTGCCACGCGCTCGGCAGGGGCCGGAGCCGAGGTGACGATAATATGGGCGACACCCAAATCGCGCGCCGCATCGACCACCTCAAATTCGTCGGCAAAGCCATCGCGTCCAGCCAGCATTTGCAATTCGAACAAATTGGGGCTGGCTAAATCAGCCATCGGCAAAAGTCTGTCGCGCAATCCGTGCATCACCTCTTCAGGCAAATAAAGTCTGCCATCATCGCCGCAAATCGGATCGCAGCAATAAATGACATCGCCGTGCAGGGCTTTTATTTTGGCAATGATTTGCGCTGCCGCATCAATATGTGCCGCGCTTGGCAAATAGCCGGTCAATATTGCGGTGCAATTATCCAGCGCGCCGGCGGCCAGCAACCAGTCGGCAATCTCGACCATACGCTCGGGCGGCATTGGCCCTCCGGCGGGTGCGCCCTGCGCCGGAAAAGCAGCCGGATGGGCTGACAATAAAGTTGTTGGCAGGGTAACGGTTTCATGTCCCAGCGCGCGCAAAGCGGGCATGGTGGCTTTCAGCCCGACCTGACCGCTAACCACATGGCTCGACATCACAAATATGCTGCCTGTACCGGCTTTTACCGCTTGCATCTTGCTCCTCATCAACCAGTCGCTAAACTGTTAGCCATATTATGAGGGAGATTCTCAACAATGAAATCTGAAAATAGCGCGCTTCAAGCCATTCGTCCGCGCCGGTCGGCGCTTTATATGCCCGGTGCCAATGCGCGCGCGTTGGAAAAAGCCCGCACCCTAGATGCCGATTGCTTGTTGCTCGATTTGGAAGATGCGGTTGCGCCTGACGCCAAACAACAGGCGCGCGAGCAAGTTTGCAACGCGCTTAAACAAGGTGGGTATGGTGCGCGCGAAGTGGTTGTGCGCATTAATGGCCTCGATACGGCGTGGGGTAAAGATGATTTGGCGGCTTTATGCGCGCTCGATAAAGCGGCCTATCCGCAAGCCATCTTGGCTCCGAAAGTTTCGACCGCTGACGAGATAGATGCGCTGACCGCTTTATTGCCCGAGGGCTGTGATTTGTGGATTATGGTCGAAACCCCGCAAGCGATTTTCAATATTGAACAACTGGCAGCACGCGCTGCCGATACGCCGCTCTGCGTGTTTGTTATGGGCACTAATGATTTGGCGAAAGAACTGCGCGCCGCTTTGGTCAAAGGTCGCGCGCCGCTAATGACGGCTTTGCAAATGGCGCTGATGGCAGCGCGTCAATTCGGGTTAACGGTTTTGGACGGCGTGTTCAATGATATCGCCGATGAAACCGGTTTTGTTGAGGATTGCCGGCAAGGTGCCGATATGGGGTTTGACGGCAAAACGCTCATCCATCCAAGCCAGCTTGCGCCGTGCAATGCGGTTTTCGCGCCATCAGAAGCAGAGGTGGCGCAAGCGCGCGACGTGGTTGCCGCTTTTGATGCCCCCGAAAATGCCGGTCAGGGCGTGTTGAAGGTCAATGGCAAAATGACCGAATTGCTGCACCGCGATATTGCGGCGCGTGTGCTCGCCATTGCCGATGCGATTGCGGCTAAACAATAAGCCACCTATGGTGCCCTTATGAGTAAAGACAGCCAACAGGCGGGACGTTATTTCGAGCATTTCAAGCTTGGCGATACCATCGACCACGCCGTGCCGCGCACTTTGACGGCGGGCGATGCGAGCCTCTATCAGGCCCTCTATGGCGGACGCAATCCGCTATTTTGCGCGCGCCCTTTTGCCCAAAAGCTTGGACTTGAGGACATGCCGCTGGATAATTGGCTGGTCTTTCACATTGTTTTCGGCAAAAGCGTGGCTGATATTTCTCGCCATGCGATTGCCAATTTGGGCTATGCGCAGGGGCGGTTTGTGGCGCCGGTTTTTGTCGGCGACACGCTCACGGCGCGCTCCGACATTATCGGCCTTAGAGAAAACAAAAGCGGCGAAAGCGGTCTGGTGATGGTCGAGACAAGTGCCGTCAACCAGCACGGCGACCCGGTGCTGTCTTACATAAGATGGGTGATGGTCAAAAAACGCGACCATGACGCGCCGGCACCCGAAACCGTTTGGCCTGATGTGGTGGCACCGCTGACACCCGATGCCTTGCCTGCGCCGCGTGGCGCTTACCAAAACTGGGACACTGCCGCGACCGGCAGCGGGCTGATGTTTGATGATTATGCGTGCGGACAAATAATCGCCCATGGCGACGGGGTAACGCAAGAAGAGGCCGAGCATATGCTGGCGACGCGGTTTTATCAGAATAATGCGGCGGTGCATTTCGATGCCCATTTGCAAAGCCAAAGCCGCTTCGGCAAAAGGCTGATTTATGGCGGACATATAATCTCTCATGCCGCCAGTATGGCGTTTAGCGGGCTGGCTAATTTGGCCGGTTATGCAGGGTTAAATGGCGGCACGCATGCCGCGCCCTGCTTTGCCGGCGACACGCTTTATGGCTGTAGCGAGGTGCTGGATAAGGCCGACATAATCGGTCGCGATGATATCGGCGCACTAAGGCTGCGTCATGTGGTGGTGAAAAACCGTCGCCCGCTGGACGAAAATGGAGATTTTGCGCTGAAAACCGAGGCCGGCGATTATGCCGATGGGGTGGTGCTTGATGTTGATGTTTGGGCTTATATGCCGCGCCTGTAGGCTGCTCTCAGACCTGTCTTCGGGCTTGTGCCGATGCGACTGCCTGTCGCGTCATCATAATGCGCGATGCGCCTATTTATTGTGTATAGTCTCCTGACTTGAACAGAGGCACTTTATATGTCCGACCAAAGCAAACCGGCGCGCCCTTTATCGCCGCATATCCAGATTTACCGCTGGACACTGACCATGATGCTGTCAATTTTGCATCGTGCAACCGGCATTGCGCTTTATGCTGGCACGGCTTTGCTGGCCTGGTGGCTATTGGCTGCCGCGACCGGCCCTGAGGCTTATCAAACCGTTCAAGCCGTGTCCTCGGCTTGGTATGGGCGGTTGGTTTTGTTTGGCTATACATGGGCTTTGTTTCACCACATGTTTGGTGGGTTGCGCCATTTTATCTGGGATACCGGACGCGGTTTTGACTTAAAACATGTCGAAATTTTGGCGCGCATCACGGCATTTTTGCCGCCCGTATTGACGCTTGGCGTTTGGGTTGCGGCCTATGCTTATTTGGGGGTTCTGTAATGGCCGATATGCGAACCCCTTTATCACGCGCGCGCGGGCTCGGCTCGGCCAAAAAAGGCACTGAGCATTTTTGGATGCAGCGCGTCACCGCTTTAGCCAATGTGCCATTAACCCTATTTCTGGTCGGTGCGTTGATTGTTCATGCGGGCAGTGACTACACCACAATGACCGATTTTCTGGGTAATCCATTTATCGGCGTTTTGATGCTGCTGCTTATTTTTTCGGCCTGTTACCATATGCGGCTTGGCCTGCAAGTGGTGATTGAAGATTATGTTCATGGTGAGGCGACCAAATTGCTGGCGCTGATTGCCAATCAGTTTTTCACCCTGACCATTGCGGTTGCTTGTGCGTTGGCTGTTGCCAAGCTGGTCATCGGCTAAGTCAGGTAAAGGAGATAGAGATGAGTTCTCATGCGTTTATCGATCATCAATTCGACGTTGTTGTTATCGGAGCCGGCGGCTCGGGCTTGCGCGCCGCTTTGGGTTGCGCCGAACGCGGGCTGAAAACCGCCTGTATTTCAAAAGTTTTCCCGACACGCTCGCACACGGTCGCGGCGCAGGGCGGCATTTCAGCGGCGCTCGGCAATATGGGTGATGATGATTGGCGTTGGCATATGTATGACACGGTCAAAGGCTCTGACTGGTTGGGCGACCAGGACGCGATTGAATATTTATGTCGCAATGCACCCGAAGCGGTTTACGAGCTTGAGCATTTCGGCGTGCCGTTTTCACGCACCGAAGAAGGCAAAATTTACCAGCGGCCGTTTGGCGGCATGACCACTAATTTCGGTGAAGGCATTGCGCAGCGCACTTGTGCCGCTGCCGACCGCACCGGACATGCGATTTTGCATACGCTTTATGGTCAATCGCTGCGTCATGAAACCGAATTTTTCATCGAATATTTCGCCCTTGATTTGATGATGGAAGATGACCGCTGTGTCGGTGTCACCGCACTGGATATGTCGAGCGGCGAACTGCATCGCTTTCAGGCCAAGCAAGTTATTTTGGCGACCGGTGGCTATGGCCGCGCCTACTTCTCCGCCACCTCGGCGCATACCTGCACCGGCGACGGCTCAGCCATGGTCATTCGTGCCGGTTTGCCGCTGCAAGATATGGAATTTGTGCAATTTCACCCGACCGGAATTTACGGCGCGGGCTGTTTGATTACCGAAGGCTCGCGTGGCGAGGGCGGTATTCTCATCAATTCAGAGGGTGAACGCTTTATGGAGCGTTATGCACCGTCGGCTAAAGATTTGGCCTCGCGCGATGTGGTGTCGCGTTCGATGACGGTTGAAATTCGCGAAGGCCGTGGGGTCGGTCCGAATAATGACCATATTTATCTGCACCTCGACCATTTGGACCCTGACGTGCTGGCCGAACGCTTGCCCGGCATTTCCGAAAGCGCGCGTATTTTCGCTGGTGTCGATGTTACCAAAGAGCCGATTCCGGTGCTGCCAACCGTGCATTATAATATGGGCGGTATTCCGACCAATTATCATGGCGAAGTGCTGAACCCGACGGCTGACGACCCGTCACGCACTGTGCCCGGCCTGATGGCAATCGGTGAAGCGGCATGTGTGTCGGTGCATGGAGCCAATCGCCTTGGTTCCAATTCGTTGATTGACCTTGTTGTCTTTGGGCGCGCCTCGGCTCTTCGCACGGCTGAAATCGTTGACCCGAGCGCAGGATTTGCGCCGCTGGCGGCCAATGCGGGCGAGAATGCGATTGAGCGTTTGGAGCGCTTCCGCAATGCCAATGGCTCGACGCCGACGGCTGAACTGCGCCTCGAAATGCAAAAAGCCATGCAGGAAAACTGCGCCGTTTTCCGCACTGGCGATGTGCTGGAAGAGGGCTGTCAGCGCATGCAAAAAGTGGTCAATGCGATGGACGATATCGGCATTGCTGACCGGTCTATGATTTGGAATTCCGACCTTATTGAGACGCTGGAATTTGACAATCTCATCGTGCAGGCCATTGCCACGGTTGAAGGTGCCAATGCGCGTAAAGAAAGTCGCGGCGGACATGCGCGCGAAGATTTTCCTGACCGCGATGATGAAAATTGGATGAAGCACACGCTGGCCTATGTCGATGCCAAAGGCAAAGCCAATATTGATTATCGTGGCGTGCATAATTTCACCCTGACCAATGAGGTCAGCTATAT
>JAKMCZ010000185.1 GCA_022428185.1 Alphaproteobacteria bacterium
CTGTCGCCCGCCTCTGCTATAAGAAAGGGGAGAGATTGGCGGCAGACGCATCCCTCGCCAACCGGGTCAGATCCGGAAGGAAGCAGCCCTAACGAGTTCGGTGCGGGTTGCCTGTCCAGTCTCTCACTTCTCATGCCGCGGGCCAAACCGTTAAGGGGCCCCAGGGCGGCGATGATGATGTTATGCGACAAGTCGGGGTGATGATGACACAAGAACCAGAAGACGATATGACACCCGACAATTTGGCTGACAATTCGGTTACCGATTCGCCCAGCAATACGGCAGATGAAACAGAAGCTCAAGCGCCGGAGTTTTCCGATGATGCGCCGGGCTTTGACATGTTAGCCGACGCGGATAGCGATAACCAAACCGCCCCTGAAAATGCCGGTGGCGGCAGCTATCGTGTGCTGGCGCGCAAATATCGACCGCGCAATTTTGACGACCTCATCGGCCAAGAAGCCATGGTGCAAACGCTGACCAATGCGTTTGATTCAGGGCGCATCGCGCATGGCTTTATGCTGACCGGTGTGCGCGGTGTCGGTAAAACCACGACGGCGCGTATTTTGGCGCGCGCGCTGAATTATCAAACCGAGACTGTGAGCGCACCCAGCATGGCGCTTAGCGAAGATGGCGTGCATTGCGCTGCGATTATGGATGGCAGTCATGTCGATGTGATTGAGATGGATGCCGCCTCGCGCACCGGCATTGGCGATATTCGCGAGATTATCGACAATGTGCGTTACACACCCAGCGCGGCGCGCTTCAAAGTCTACATTATTGACGAAGTGCATATGTTGTCCAAAGCCGCTTTTAATGGGCTTTTGAAGACGCTTGAAGAACCGCCAGAACATGTAAAATTCATTTTTGCGACAACCGAAATTCGCCAAGTGCCGGTCACGGTTCTGTCGCGCTGCCAGCGTTTTGATTTGCGCCGCCTGACCTCGGACGACACGCAAAGCCTGTTGGCGCGCACCTGCAAAGCCGAAAATGCCGGCCTGCCTGACGCGGCGTTAAAATTAATCGCGCGCGCTGCTGATGGCTCGGCGCGCGATGCACTTTCCTTGCTTGACCGCGCTTTGGCGCATATCGACCCGCAAGGCAATAGCGACGTTGATGAAGCGACCATGCGCGCGCTATTGGGCTTGGCCGACCGTGGACGCATATTCGATTTGTTTGACCTTATTATGGGCGGCAAGGTTTCTGACGCACTGGCTGAATTTGAGGCGCAATATGTCATGGGCGCGGATCCGGCGGTGATGTTGGCCGATATGGCGGAACTGACGCATTGGCTTACGCGGTTGAAATTCGTTCCTGCCGCGCAAGAAGATATCGCCTTTTCAGCGCAATTGCGCGAGCGCGGTGTCGCCGCTGCCGAGGCGTTGTCGACCCGCATTTTGTCGCGCGTCTGGCAGGTTTTACTGGTCGGTGCCGATGAGGTGGCGCGCGCCGGTAATGCCCGCGCTGCGGCTGAAATGGTATTGATACGGTTGGCACATTTGGCGGATATGCCAACGCCTGAAGAACTCATCAAGCAATATGATGCGGCCCCTGCATCTGCGCCCGCCGCTGCACAAAACAGTGCGCCGAGCGGTGCATCTAGTGGGCGCGCGCCGTCTGCTTCCGGCCCGGTGGGCAATGCGCCGATATCGGGTGCTTCAGCATCTACGTCAGCATCTGTTGTGCCAAATCAAATTTCAGATGCGGCACCTCATCAGGCATCTCCTCAAGCTCTTGTACTGCAAAATTTTCAGGCATTGGTCGACTTGGCGAGCGAGAAACGCGATATCGGTCTTAAACATGCGTTGGAAAACGGCGTGCATTTGGTCGGCTTTGAAGCCGCTTTGGGCACGCGCGCCGGACGTATTGAATTGCGCTTGGCCGATGGGCAAGAAAATATAGCGCAAGATTTGACGCGCAAATTGCGCGAGTGGACGGGACAAAGCTGGGTTATTTCGCTGTCTCAAGAAGCGGGGGCTGAAACCATTGGCGCGTTGAAAAAGAGCTCGGCCGAGCGGCGCGAGGAATCGGCGCTCAAAGACCCTTTCGTGCAGGCGGCTCTGGCGGCGTTCCCAAAAGCTGAAATTGTTTCGATTAGCGAGTTTGACGTCGCGCTTGAGCAAAGTGGCGATATCGGAACTGACGAAGCCGGCGACATTGCCATTGATGAAGACAATAATAGCGATGAGAACGACGCTTAATGGCCGGCGCCGAAATTGAAAATCTGGTGAAACTATTGGCTCGTCTGCCCGGGCTTGGCCCGCGCTCGGCGCGGCGCGCCGTGCTGCAAATGATGCGCCGCCGCGAAACCCTACTTGACCCGCTCAGCGAAGCGTTGATAACGGCGCGCGAAAAAATCGTCACCTGCACCCAATGCGGCAATATCGACACGCTGTCGCCCTGCACGATTTGCGCCGATATAAGGCGCGACGCGTCAGTGCTGTGTGTGGTTGAAGACGTTGGCGATTTATGGGCGCTGGAACGCGCGCAAGCGGTTAAAGGGCGTTATCACGTTTTGGGTGGCACGCTATCGGCGCTGGACGGTATCGGTCCCGATGACCTCAATCTTGGTGGCTTGCAGCAGCGCTGCGCCGATGAGGCGGTAAACGAAATCATTCTTGCGACCAATGCGACGGTGGAAGGGCAAACCACGGCGCATGTCATTACTGATATGCTGGCCGATATGGATGTCTCAGTCACGCGCTTGGCACATGGTGTGCCGGTCGGTGGTGAATTGGATTATCTCGATGATGGCACATTGCTGGCAGCGATGAAATCACGCCGCTAATCGCCCTATATCAATCTTCCAGCAAATCAGGATTGCTGTCGGCTTCGACCTCAAGCGAAGTTATTTTCTCGCCGCGTGAATTGATTTTTCGGCTTGAGGTTTCAATCTGCTCAATATCTTTTCCGGCCAAATTAAAATGGCTGCGTAATTTTCCGATCCGCTCATCGAGCCGCGTTACATCAACCAGAAGATTTTCGACCTCTTTTTGAATTAGCCCCGCTTGTTGGCGCATTTTCACATCGCGCATAATGGCGCGCACCGTGTTTAACGTGAGCGACATGGTGTTGGGTGAAACCGGATAGACGCGCAAGGCGCGGCACTTTTCAACCACATCAGGCAAACGCAAATGCAATTCTGAGAATATGCTTTCAGACGGCAAAAACATTAGCGCAGCGTCAGCCGTTTCGCCGGAGATGATATATTTTCCGGCAATGTCCGTTGCATGTTTCAGCGTGTCGGTTTTCATTTGGGTGAGCGCGGCGCGCGTCTCAGCGTCGTCTTCAGCGGTGCGTAATTTCTGATACGCTTCAAGCGGAAATTTACTGTCGACCACCACCGGCCCGGGCGGATTGGGCAGTCGGATAAGGCAATCGGCGCGCTTGCCATTGGACAGTGTATATTGAAACGCGTAGGCGCTCTCGGGCAGGCCGTCGGTGACAATGTCATTAAGCTGTGCTTCGCCAAATGCGCCGCGCGCCTGCTTATTGTCGAGAATGTGCTGCAATTCGACGACTTGGCTGGAAAGCGTCGTGATTTCTTGCTGCGCTTTATCAATCAGCGACAATCTTTCGCCTAAATCGCCAAGCGACTTGGCGGTTTTCTCCCGGCTTTCGGTCAAATTGTCGGTCATATTTTTGCTCACCTGACCCAATTGTTCGGTCATGGTGCGCGCAAATTCGCCTTGCGTGCGTTCTTGGCTTTCGGCCAATGCGCCCAGACGACCGGCCAGCTGGCTTTGCTCATTGCGCATGGTATCGACCAGCGTCAGCATTTGCGCGCGCGCGTCATCATCGCCGTCAGTGCGACGCAAGATTGAGGCGATAACTATCCCGCCGCCCAAACCGACGACAAGCGCCAAAATAAGCCCTACCCATTCCATGAGGCGTATAGTGTGCTGATTCGGCTGGCTTGACGCTTGCGCCCGCAAGGCTTATCTCAAAGCAATGACGATAAAACCGATTATCGAAGTGCCTGATGCACGTCTGAAAACCATTTCCAAGCCGGTGGACGGTGTTGGTGACGACACGCGCGCGCTAATGGACGATATGTTGGAGACCATGTATGCCGCCAATGGCATCGGCTTGGCAGCGATTCAAATCGGTGTGGCTGAGCGCATTATTGTGATGGATATTTCACCGTCCAACCGCAGCGAAGAGGCCGACAATGAAGACGATAGCGCGGATGAGAGCGAAGAAACCGCCGAAGCCAAACGTTTACGCGCGTTGTTGAAAGATGAAGGCCCGCGTTTTTTCGTCAATCCTGAGATTGTTTGGACGGCAGACGAAACCCGCAATTATCAAGAAGGGTGCCTGTCCGTGCCCGGATTTTATGATGATGTGGAGCGTCCGGCGCAATGCAAGGTCAAATTCCTCGATTATGACGGCAAGGCGCGCGAAATCGATTGTGACGGCTTGCTGGCGACTTGTCTTCAGCACGAAATGGATCATTTAAACGGCATTGTTTTTCTGGACCATTTATCGCGTCTGAAACGGCAAATGGTGCTGAAAAAACTCAAGAAATCAGCCCAAACCGAGCGCGCCTAAGGGCGTTTCAAGCAAGTTTGAGCGAGGTCGCCATGCGTCGGAAAATCATCTTTATGGGAACGCCCGAATTTGCCGTGCCTGCCTTTGAGGCGGTTCGGGCCGCACACGATGTGGCGGCGGTTTATACCCGCCCACCTGCCAAGCAGGGGCGCGGCATGCAATTGACCCCGTCGCCCGTGCATCAGGCAGCAGCAGCGGCAGGCATTGAGGTGTTCACGCCGTCCACATTGAAAGATGAAAATGAATTGGAGCGCTTCAAACAGTTAAAGCCCGAGCTGGCTGTCGTCGTCGCCTATGGCATGATTTTGCCGCAAAGCTGGCTCGATGTTCCGCAATTAGGCTGCTGGAATATTCACGCCTCGTTGTTGCCGCGCTGGCGCGGTGCGGCGCCGATACAGCGCGCCATCATGGCGGGTGACGGGGAAACCGGCATTGCGATTATGCAAATGGAAGCCGGTTTAGACACCGGCCCTGTGTTGTTGGAAAAACGATTGCCGATAGAGGCAAGCGATAATGCCGCCGGCCTGACCGATAAATTGGCGCGCTTGGGCGGCATAGCGATTGGCGAAGCACTGGCAGCGGACGAATTGACGCCGCAAGCGCAAGCCGATAGCGGCATCACCTATGCCGAGAAAATTGACAAGCGCGAAGCGCGGCTCGATTTCACCCGCTCGGCTGACGCATTGGACGCGCATATTCGTGGGCTGTCGCCGTTTCCGGGCGCTTGGTTTTCGGTTGACGGCAAGCGGGTCAAAGTATTGGCCGCCAAGCCAATAGCGCGCGACGGAACGCCCGGCATGGTGGGCGATAATGCATCTGATGGGCACGCCGTGATATTTTGCGGCAGCGGCGCGCTTGAATTACTGCAAGTGCAACTGGCCGGTAAATCGGCAATTAGCGGTGCGGATTTTATGCGCGGGCGCGGCCTCAAGGCCGGTCAGAAGCTTGACCTGTAATGCGCTATCGACTGACCATAGAATATGACGGCACGCCTTATGTCGGTTGGCAAAGCCAGCGCGAGGGCGGGGCGGTGCAAGATGCGCTGAATATGGCGGTGCGCGAATTTTGTGGCGAAACCGCCAATTTGTTTGGTGCCGGGCGCACCGATACCGGTGTGCATGCGCGTGGGCAGGTGGCGCATCTCGACCTTGAAAGCGCGCCGACCCCCGACAAGCTAATGGGCGGGTTAAATTATCATTTGAAGCCGCAACCCGTAGCCATAATCGCGGCGGCCTATGCGAGCGATGATTTCGATGCGCGTTTTTCGGCCATTCAGCGCCATTATGAATACCGCATCTTATCGCGTCGCGCCGTGCCCGCACTCGACCGCCAGCGCGTTTGGTTTGTGCCCCAAAAACTGGATTTGTCGGCCATGCAGGCGGCGTCGGCGCATTTCGTCGGCAAGCATGACTTCACCACGTTTCGTTCGGTGCATTGTCAGGCCAAATCGCCGGTCAAGACGCTGGCATCGCTGTCAATCACCAAGGCCGGTGATGAATTTCGTATCAGCGCTGCCGCGCCATCTTTTTTGCACAATCAGGTGCGCTCTCTGGCAGGCGGGTTAAAGCATGTCGGCGAAGGTAAATGGATGCCCGATGATGCGCGCGCTGCGCTGGTTGCTTGCGACCGCGCGCAATGTCCGCCCGTCGCGCCGGCTTGCGGGCTCACATTTATGCAGGTTGATTATCCTGAAGACAGCTTGGCTGCGCCAGATGTAAATCAGGCGAAATAGCCGTCCAAGAGTTTTTCATAAATTTTTGCAAGCTGGCGAATATCATCAACCGGCACATGCTCATCGACTTTGTGCATGGTCTTGCCGACCAGCCCGAACTCAACGACGCGGGTGATGTTTTTGATGAAGCGGGCATCTGAAGTGCCGCCTGAGGTCGATAAAGTCGGCGCGCGTCCGGTCACTTCTTCCACCGCCGCGCTCAGCGTTTCAACAAATGGGCCAGGCTCGGTCAAAAAGCAATCGCCAGTATGCGCCAAATCCAACTCATAGCCTGCCGGACCGGCCGCCTCATCAAGGCGCGCGCCAATCCAAGCACTTATTTTATCGGCGTCCCAGTGGTCATTATAGCGAATGTTAAAACGGCCTTCGGCGGCTGCCGGAATGACATTGGTCGCTTGATTGGCGACATCGATGCTGGTGATTTCGAGATTTGATGGCTGGAAATGGTCTGACCCATCATCAAGCGTCGCGGCAGCCAAATGCGCCATTATTTGAACCAATTGCGGCACCGGGTTTTCGGCCAAATGCGGATAGGCGACATGGCCTTGCGTGCCGTTTACCGTCACCACGCCATTGACCGAGCCGCGTCGTCCGATTTTTATCATATCGCCCAGCACGTCAGGGTTGGTTGGCTCACCGACGACGCAATCATCGATAATCTCGCCCTGTTCTTCTAGCCAGCCCAACATTTTTCGGGTGCCGTTAATGCTCGGGCCTTCTTCATCGCCGGTAATCAAAAAAGAAATGGAGCCTGCGGTTTCTTGGCTCGCACAATGAGCAGCAGCAGCAGCGACAAAGGCGGCAATCGCGCCTTTCATATCGGCTGCGCCGCGTCCCCAGAGGGCTTGGTCGCGTATCGCGCCGCTAAACGGGTCGTCCTGCCAATCATCTGTTGCGCCGACCGGCACAACATCTGTGTGACCGGCAAAACAAATATGCGGGCCTTGTGTGCCCAGTCGCGCATAAAGATTATCGACCGGTGCCGTGCCGGTTTCTTCAAACGGCAATCTGGTGCAGCGAAAACCGAGACCGGTCAAAACCTGTTGCAATAAATCAAGCGCGCCCGCCTCGGCCGGCGTGACCGAAGGGCAGCGAATGAGTTGCGCGGCAAGTTCGACAGGGTCGATGTTTGCAGGGGTGGAGGTGTCGCTCATCAGTTTATCCTAATCGCGCAACAGCTCATTGACCGAGGTTTTTTTGCGCGTTTGAGCATCGACGGTTTTGACAATCACGGCGCAAGCAAGGCTTGGTCCGCCATCTTCAGCAGGCAAAGTGCCCGGCACGACAACGGCATAGGGCGGCACTTCACCGCGATAAATCTGGCCGCTGGCGCGGTCGACGATTTTGGTTGAACCGGAAATAAACACACCCATAGACAAAACCGCGCCTTCGCGCACAATCACGCCTTCGGCAACTTCCGAACGAGCGCCGATAAAGCACTCATCTTCAATAATGACGGGCCCGGCTTGTAACGGTTCCAACACGCCACCAATCCCTGCGCCGCCTGAAATATGTACATTCTTTCCGATTTGCGCGCATGAGCCGACAGTCGCCCATGTGTCGACCATCGTGCCGCTATCGACATAGGCACCCAAATTGACAAAGCTCGGCATCAACACCACGCCCGGCGCGATATAGGCCGAGCGGCGCACCACGCAATTTGGCACAGCGCGGAAACCGGCAGCACCAAATTCGTCAGCCCCCCAGCCATCAAATTTGGACGGCACTTTGTCCCACCAGCTCGTGCCCTGCGGGCCGCCGGGTTGGGGTTGCATATCATTAAGACGAAAAGACAGCAGAACCGCTTTTTTCAGCCATTGATTGACCTGCCAATCGCCATTGGTTTTTTCGGCGACGCGAAGTTGGCCGCTATCCAGCGCGGCGAGTGCGCCATTGACGGCGACACGCACATCGCCTGTCGTCGCGGTGGAGACATTATCAATATCGTCAAACGCCGCATTGATATGCTGCTGCATGGTTTCATTATCCATCGATTGACCCTCTTAGCTTCAAAAACATGTTTAACGGCCTTTGGGCGGAAACTACCAGCCCCATGTAATCCGTCAAGATTTACTCATAATTTACTTGCGTTTATTCAAGGTCGGATAAGCGCGTTCAGAAATTCGGGTAGATTATCGGTCTTGTGGTGAATATGCGCGTCGTCAATTTGACGATATTCTTTCGGCATGTTCATCGCCTCTAACGTGTCGCTGTTTTTTTCGCCGACCAAAACCGTGGTCATGCCGAGTTTATAGGCTGGCGTGAGATTGCGCGCCATATCCTCAAAAAATGCGGTGTTTTTTGCTTCCAACCCAAACCGCGCCAGCATGGGCGGGTAGATGTCCGGATTGGGCTTGGGCAGATAATCGCCAGCCACAATGTCAAAAATATCATCAAAATGCGCTTGGATACCCAATTGCGCCATCACCCGCTCGGCATGGTCAACCGTGCCATTGGTAAAAATGAATTTACGCCCCGGCAGGGCGGCAATCGCATCTGAAAGCTGCGGGTCGGGGGGCAGCACCGAGACGTCAATGTCGTGGACAAAATCGAGAAATGGGCCCGGTGGCATGCCGTGTTTGTTCATCAGCCCGGCCAGTGTTGTGCCATATTCGCCCAGAAATTGTTTTTGCAGGCGAAACGCTTCATCGCGCTCGACGCTCAACGCTTCGCCGATAAAAGCCGTCATGCGTTGGTCAATTTGTGCAAACAGGTTGCGGCTGGCCGGATAAAGCGTGTTATCGAGGTCAAAGACCCAGCCATTTATATCGGCAAAACGCTGCATGACTACTCCAGATTAATGGTCCAGCGCCGCGCAGCACCGGTATCGATACGCTTAAAGCCATGCGTGTCATAGCCGCGCGCCAGACAATTTTCTTCGCCCTCAATCGCAAAACGTGTCGGTTTGGTGCATAGCTCGCGCGCGCCACCCCAAATTTTTGCGCGTCCCGCTTCGCGCACTAGGCGACCATCATCGTTCACCGCTTCGGCATAATAGAAATAAAACCGGTCGCTCAGGCTTTCATTGAGCACTTGCGAACATTCATTAGCCGCAACCCGACGCCAGCCTCGGCTCTGAAACCGGTCATTGCGCAATTGTGCGGTCGCTGCCCAGATTAAAAAATCGGTTCGATTGCACAAGGTCAGGCCTCGCTCGCCGGCCTCGCTTTGCACGGTTTGAATGAGTTTTTTCAACAAGGCTTGGCCTTTCGGATTGCCGCTTACCCCATAGCGCAATTTGTAAGCTGCCTCGGCCTCGCGTGTGCGTTGTCCGCCAAAGCCGTCAATCGGGCCGATATCATATTGCAAATCCGACAATAGCCGTTGCGTCCCGGCTGTGCGGGCGCGGCGACGACCAAAATCGCTTTTCTCGGTAAAATTAACCAAACGTCGCCCTGAAGCGCCTGCGACAATGGCAAAATCGGCTTCGATGAGGCCGCGTCGCCGACAATCGCGCCGCCCCTCAATGCTGAAATCACGATTTTCCGAGGCCACACAAAACCGTTCACTGCCGTCAAACACCAAACCTTCACCGGCATGCGACTCGTCGGATTTGGCGTAGACATAGGCTTGCGCATCGTCGGGCATATCGGTCAAAGCAAGCGCGCAAGCCCCGGGCAAGAGCTCGACCCAGCCTTCGGTTTTGCTCGCCACGCCCTGCTGTGCAGACGCGGCAACTTGCAGCACATAAGAGGTCTCATTGCACAAGCGCATATCGGCGCGCGCATTTTGCGGCGTCAGGGTAAAACCGAT
Source organism: Alphaproteobacteria bacterium (assembly GCA_022428185.1). Lineage (GTDB taxonomy): Bacteria > Pseudomonadota > Alphaproteobacteria > RS24 > RS24 > UBA8337. The sequence continues at coordinate 10,034 of JAKMCZ010000185.1, forward strand.
AAGCAGGAGGGAACTTATAATCAGCCAGCGCATCGGATTACTCGATCAATGTTCCGGCACCAAGCTCGGTAAACAGTTCCAGCAAAATTGCATGCGGCACGCGACCGTCAAGAATGGCGGTGGCGGCAACGCCGTTTTTCACCGCATCAATGGCAGTTTCCAATTTCGGAATCATGCCGCCTTGCGCGGTGCCGTTTTTGACAAGCCGTGCTGCTTGGGTTTTGCTCAAGCGTTCAATCGGCTTGCCTTTTTTGTCTTTGACCCCGTCAACATCGGTCAGCATCAACAAACGCTCGGCCCCCAAAGCGGCGGCAATAGCTCCGGCGGCGGTGTCGGCATTCACATTCAATGTTTGACCATTGGCCGATGTCGCAATCGGCGCGACGATGGGAATAATGTCTGAGGCCAACATCACATCAAGCACATGGCTATTGACTTTTGTGGGGGTGCCGACAAAACCGAGATTGACCGCTTTTTCAATATTGGAGCGCGCCGCTTTCGCCGTGGCGCGCGTTTTCTTAGCAACCAGCAAATTGCCGTCCTTGCCCGACAAGCCGACCGCCGTGCCGCCCGCAGCATTGAGCGCGGTGACGATTTGTTTGTTAATCGCGCCGGCCAGCACCATTTCGACGACCTCAATGGTCTGCGCATCGGTAACCCGAAGCCCGTTTTTGAAACTGCTTTTAATGTTCAAGCGTGCCAGCATGGCAGCGATTTGCGGGCCACCGCCATGCACCAAAACCGGATTGATACCGGCTTGTTTTAACAGCACCACATCATGGGCAAATTGGCGCGCCAATGTTTCGTCGCCCATTGCATGGCCGCCATATTTAATGACCACGGTTTTTTTGTCATAGCGCTGCATAAAGGGCAGCGCTTCGGTCAGCACATGCGCTTGTGCCAGCCAGTCGGTCGGACTGGCCGGTTTTTTACTTTTTGCCGGACTTTTTGCCGGAGATTTTGCTTTGCCTGCCATACCAGCTCCAAAACAAGGGCGATTGTTAACTGGCCTTATATCCCAATTCGGATAAATCAACCAGACTTGCTATGGCGGCGCGCACCAAGTCAATGCCATCACCTTTTTCGCTCGACGTGGCGAGAATATCAGGGTGCGCAGCCGGCTTTTTTGCCAGCGCGGCGGCAGTTTCGGCAATGGTTTTTTCCAGTGCGCCTTTTTTAAGCTTATCGATTTTGGTCAGCACGATTTGATAAGAAACCGCAGCCATATCCAAATCAGCCATCATGGTGAGGTCGTTTTTTTTCAATCCGTGGCGACTGTCGACCAGCACAAAGACGCGGCGCAAATTCGGTCGCCCGCGCAAATAATCATTGAGCAGTTCATTCCAAGCGGCAATTTTCACCTTGCTTTCGCGGGCATAGCCATAACCCGGTAAATCGACAAGCCACGCCGCGCCATCATTGCGCGCCGGAGCGAGCAGGAAAAAATTTAATTCTTGCGTGCGGCCCGGTGTGTTTGAGGTGCGCGCCAATGCTTTCGTGCCGGTCACCGCATTGAGCAGTGACGACTTGCCGACATTGGAGCGTCCGGCAAAGGCAATTTCAATGCGTGTCGCATCAGGCAGAGCTTCGAGCGATACGACGCCTTGTTTGAACTCAGTGCCTTGCGCCAATAGCCAGCGACCGGCTTCGATAAGACTATCCGTTTGTTCCATCTTTATCGCCGCCTTTGCCGCCACCGCTTTGTGCGGTTTTGCCTTTGAAGCCGAGATTGCTCAGTAATTCAATCTCAACGCCGTGGCGGCGCATAATGTAACCCTGCTGCAAGAGCGATAGAAAATTGTTCCATGCCCAATAAATCACGAGACCGGCCGGAAAACCGGCGAGGATAAAGGTGAAGAATATCGGCAATATTTGAAACATGCGCGCCTGAATCGGGTCGGGCGGCGGCGGGTTCATCTGCATTTGCACATACATGGTCAGACCCATAAGCAACGGCCAAATGCCGATCAGCAAAAAGCTCGGCACATCGTAGGGCAGCAGTCCGAAAAGGTTGAACAGCGACGTCGGGTCGGGCGCTGACAGATCTTGAATCCAGCCGAAAAATGGCTGATGACGCATATCAATCGTGACAAACAACACTTTATATATCGAAAAGAAAACCGGAATTTGAATCAATATTGGCAAGCAACCGGCCAGCGGGTTGAGCTTTTCTTCGCGATAAATCTTCATCAATTCCTGTTGCTGCTGCTGGCGGTCATCCTGATAGCGCTCGCGAATTTGCACCATGCGCGGTTGCAGCTTCTTCATTTTCGCCATGGTCTCATAAGAGCGGTTGGCGAGCGGGAAGAAGGCCAGCTTGATAAGCACGGTGACCAGCAATATGGCGATGCCGTAATTGCCGAAGAAATTGTAGAACAGAGCCAATGCGGTAAACATCGGCTTGGTGAGGAAGTAGAACCAACCCCAATCAATCAGCAGGTCAAAACGGGTCACGCCGTCATCGGCATAGGCATCAATGACATCGACCCGCTTGGCACCGGCGAAAAACCGGCTTTCGCTTTCAAAGCTCTGGCCCGGCGCGAGGCTTTGACCGGCGAGCAGGAAATCGCTGCGATAGACAGGGATATTTTGCGCATTGGCGCGACCGGTGAAACGGCCGGTAAAGGCTTTGTCTTGCGGCGGTATGAGCGCCGCTGCCCAATATTTATCGGTAATGCCCAGCCAACCGCCGGTCGCGGTTTTTTTAAGCGCGCCATCTTGGAGCAAATCATCATAATCGACTTCAGTCAGACCTTCTTCACCGAAAAAGCCAATTGGCCCTTCATGCAGAATAAATAAATCGGTCAGGCTCGGCGTGCCGGTGCGGGCAATCTGCCCGAACGGGTAGAGCGTTATAGGCTGCGGCGAGCCATTGACTGCCCTTTGGTTGACGGTGAACATGAAATTATCGTCAACGCTAATCGTCTGCTCGAGCACCAGCCCTTCGGGGGTTTGATGGCGCAGCGTTACCGGCGAGGTGGGGGTCAGCGTGTTGCCGCGACTGAGTTGCCAGAGCGTTGTTTCATCGGGCAGAGAGATATTGGTGTCAGCAGCAGCAACAAAACCATGCCGCGCTTGCCAATGTCCGTCGCGCCCTTCGCGCTGCAATAATATTTGTCGCGGCGCATCATCGCTGGCATCAGCGCCATAGGCTTTCAAAATCAAATCGTCAAAGCGCGCACCCATTAACGCAATCGAACCCGATAATTGCGCCGTCTCAATATTGATGCGCGGCGCATTGGCAAAGCCTTTGGTGATATTGGCTTTAGCCGCTTGCGGCGTTGCCGCCGCCAAACTTTGCGGCGCAAGGTCGGTGCTAAGACCCGCATCGCCGCCATTATTTTGCGGGCTCGCCTGCGGGTTAGCGGCAGCCGCTTCCCCAAGCTCGCCGGTCGCCGCAAGCTGGCGCGCGCGCTCTTCAGCCAGACGCGGCTCAGTGACGAAAAACTGCCAGCCCAGCAAAACTGCGAGGCTCAAAATAATTGCCACTAAAAAATTGTTTTGATCATTCATGGCTGTTTTCCTCTTGCGGCTGTTTATGCAGCGCCTTTAAGGCAGAGCGCAAATCGCCCTTTAATTTATCCCACGGTCGCGGGCCAGTATGCACACGGCCAATCATCACATAATCGAAACCGGCGCAACCTTCCAGCGGCAAAATTTCTTCCGCCGCTGCGCGCATGCGCCGCCTTGCCCGATTGCGTGCCACCGCATTGCCGATTTTTTTACTGGCCGTCAGTCCATAACGCACCGCTGTCGCGGACGGCTCGTCGGCATCGCGCGCGCGCGCTTGCACAATCAGGCCTCGGCGCACTTCTTTTTCTGCCTTTGCGGCAGCCAGAAACAGGCGCCTAACGCGCAAGCTGGACAGCGCGTGACCTGTGCTGACCATAAAAGCGGCTTATGCGGATAGGGTTTTACGGCCTTTGGCGCGGCGACGTGCCAGCACCAAACGACCGTTTTTGGTTGCCATACGGGAACGGAATCCATGGCGGCGTTTGCGAACCAGATTGCTTGGTTGGAAAGTTCTTTTCACAGTACCACTCCTTAACAAACAGAAAAATCATTTTTTTCTGATGAAGACCTTGAATATCTCGGGCGTATGTAGCTATTTACCGAGGCAAAGTCAATCATATTGGGCGCATCAGGAGGCGCAGGGACAATCAATAAAAACACGACACAACAAGCCGCCTCGAAATGCAATACACCTAAACGGTTGGCGCTGATTTTTCTTTTCGCAGCCTTGCTGACGGCATTTTTTGTTTTCGATTTGGGGGCGCTTATCAGCTATCAGGGATTGGCGGAAAATGAAGCGGCGCTGAAGCGCGCAGTAGCTGATTACCGTCTGGTGACAATCCTCGCCTATATGGCGGTTTATATCGCCGCTGTGGTGTTTTCCCTGCCCGGTGCCCTATGGCTCAGTCTGGCGGGTGGCTTGATGTTTGGCACATGGCAAGGTGGCGTGATTATCGTTGTTTCGGCGACAATTGGCGCATCGGGTTTGTTTGTGGCAGCGCGCTATATTATCGGCGATGCGCTGCGCGCGCGCGTCTCAACGAAATGGGGCGCAGCTTTGCAAAAATTTGAAGCGGCGTTTAACCGCGATGCATGGTCCTACATGCTGATTTTGCGACTGCTGCCGATTTTTCCGTTTTTCATCGTCAATTTAGGCGCAGCATTGGTCGGTGTGCGCTTTCCGGTGTTCTTGTTAACGACGTTTTTCGGTATCATGCCCGGCACATTCGTCTTCGCGTCAATTGGCAATGGCATTTCCGTGCTATTGCAGGCGGGGGAACGACCGGATTTAAGTGTGATGCGCGACCCGCAGATTTTAGGGCCGCTTGTGGCGCTGGCATTATTGTCTTTGGCACCGGTAATATGGCGTCGCGTGAAAGGTGAGAAAAATGGCTGAACGTATCAAAACCGATATCTGCGTCATTGGCGGTGGCTCTGGCGGCCTGTCAGTGGCGGCGGGCGCATCGCAAATGGGTGCGCAAGTGGTGCTGGTCGAAGGCCATAAAATGGGCGGCGATTGTTTGAATTATGGCTGTGTGCCGTCAAAAGCGCTGCTGGCAGCGGCAGAGCGCGCTTATATGGGCCGCTCAAACGCGGCTTTTGGCGTTTCGGCGGCGCGCCCGAAAGTCGACTTTGCGGGTGTGATGGCGCATGTGCGCGAGACCATTGAGGCCATCGAGCCGGTCGATAGTGTCGAGCGATTTAGCGGTTTGGGGGTGCGGGTCATTGAGGCGACGGGCAAGTTTATCAACCGCAAAACGATAAAAGCGGGCAATGTTGAGATTACCGCCAAGCGGTTTGTTATTGCGACCGGTTCGGTGGCGGCGATTCCGAATATTCGCGGCCTCAAATCGGTTCCTTATCTGACCAATGAGATGATTTTTTCGCTCACCCATCAGCCCAAGCATTTAATGATTATCGGCGGCGGGCCGATTGGCGCTGAAATGGCGCAGGCCTTTGCGCGTCTGGGCAGCCGCGTCAGCGTATTGGAAGCGGATAAATTATTGGGGCGCGAAGACCAAGAAGTGAGCGCGCATGTCAAAAGCCAGCTTATCGAAGATGGGGTGTCTTTAATCGAGCGCGCGCGCATTGCCTCGGTCTCATCAAACCGAAAGAATAGCGGCGCACCTATCAATGCAGGGACAAAAATCACCGTTACTTTGAAGGATGGCGAAAAGCTGAACGGCGACGCGCTGCTGGTGGCAGCCGGTCGCCAAGCCAATCTGGCATCGCTCAATTTGGGCAAGGCGGGGGTCATAACCGACGGCAAAACCGCGCCGACGATTATTGTCGATAAGCGCATGCGCAGCAGCAATAAGAAAATTTTCGCGATTGGCGATGTTAATGGTGGCCCGCAATTCACCCATGCGGCCGGTTATCAGGCCGGTTTGGTCATTCGCAATATTTTGTTCTTCCTGCCCGCCAAAGCCAATTTCGATGCGCTGCCGCGCGTCACATATACCAGCCCCGAGCTGGCGAGCGTCGGCCTTAGCGAAGCTCAGGCACGCGAAAAATATGCGGCGGTCAAAGTGCTGCGCTGGCCGTTTGAGGAAAATGATCGCGCCCGCGCTGAACGCGATATGCGCGGCATGGTGAAGATTGTCACCACCCGCAATGGGCGCATTTTGGGCGCATCGATTGTCGGCAAAGGAGCGGGCGATTTGCTCGCGCCGTGGACGATGGCACTGGCACAAGGCTTGCCCATATCGGCGATGGCGGGCGTTATTGCGCCTTATCCGACACGCGGCGAGGCCTCAAAACGTGCTGCCGGTGACTATTACACGCCGACCTTGTTTGGCCCGCGCACGGCTAAAATCGTTCGTCTTTTAGCTTCCTTCCGCCGTTAACCTTTTGTTAAGCTTTACGCGTTAAAGTTTAACAATGAGTAAATTGCGTATGTTTCCCAAAGCCAGTTATGCTGTGCGTCTGCCGACCTTACCGCGTCAAGTCGTGATGCTGGTTCTGCTTATCAATATTGTCGGTTTCGGCTTGATTATTCCCTATATTGTCGGCGAATGGGTCAATCGCACCATGCGCGAGACCGTCGCGCAAGCCGCTGTGCTGGCGCAAATTACCGAAATGCAAGATTTAACCGGACGCCGCGCGATGAAAGAGACGCGCGCTTTGCGCATGTCAGGTTTTGACATTCAAACGGCGGAAGCCAAGCAGCCGACTTTGGTCTGGTTGGTCGCCAGCCCGCTGATTGAGGGCGCGGCGCGCGAAACCTGATAAGCTTGACCGGTCTCGATGCGGTCGCTAGCGTCGCCCTATCTGACTGCTATAGAATTCGACATATGGGACGAGATGGCATGAGCAAGATAACCGCCGGTGCAAAAAATCTGATCACCGATATTCAAGGTCTGCAAATAGGCCATGCGGTCGATGCGGGTGCGCGCACGGGCGTCAGCGTGATTGTGCCTGATACACCGGCGGTGATTGCCGCCAGCATTTCCGGTGGCGGGCCGGGCACAAGAGAAACCGATGCGCTGAAGCCTGAAACATTGGTCGCGCGTGCTGACGCAATTGTTTTATCGGGCGGCTCGGTTTACGGGTTAGATGCCGCTTCGGGTGTAACGTCGGCAATGGGAGCGCAAGGGCGCGGCTTTGCCACCGGTGCGCCCAAGCCATCGCCGATTATTCCGGCAGCGATTTTGTTCGATGTCGCCAATGGCGGCGATAAGGATTGGGGTGATACGCCGCCTTATAATGCGCTGGGTCGCACGGCTTATGAGAATCTTTCGAGGGATTTTGCGCTCGGCAATATCGGTGCCGGTTTCGGGGCCGGGGCCGGTGGCTTGAAAGGCGGGCTGGGCAGCGCGTCGAGCGTGCTCGACGGTAAGGTAAAAATAGGCGCGTTGATTGCGGTCAATCCACTTGGCTCGGTGGTTGATGAAGCGGGGCGGTTTTGGGCGCAATCTCTGGCACTCGAGGTTGATGGCACGCCCGAGTTCGGCTTGGCAAAACTAGACGGACAAATGGCTGATGCAACGGCACATCCGATGCAGGGTTCAAAAATTGCAGCGGCGCTCACCAATACCAGCATTGGCGTGGTTGCGACCGCTGCCGATTTAAGCGTGGCGGAGGCGACGCGCCTCGCCATTATGGCGCAGGACGGTTTGGCGCGCGCCATTCGTCCGGTGCATACGCCATTTGATGGGGACGCAATTTTCGTGCTGGCAACCGGGGCAGAAAAATTGGCTGAGGCTGACGACATGCGTCCGCTGGCGTTGGCCGAGCTTGGCGCATTGGCGGCTGATTGCGTCAGCCGTGCTGTGGCGCGCGGTGTGTTTGAAGCCGAAACGCTGGGCGACATGCAAGCCTATCGCGCGCGCTTTGAAGATTGAGCCGGACACTTGAGCCAGACAATTTAGCGTGTTGGTTAAAATGCTGCCTTGCATAAATTAAGGTCTGCCAGTAAAACCCTCACCAACGCACCGGTAGCTCAGCTGGATAGAGTACTTGACTACGAATCAAGGGGTCGGGAGTTCGAATCTTCCCCGGTGCGCCATTTTCTTTTTTGCTCTGCTTGCCGGATTGCTTGTTGCCCGCAATGGCGAATGCTAATCTATGCGCTTAGCGATGGGAGAAAATGGGTTGTGAGGGTGCCGTATGATGTGTTGATTTCTGGCTGTGGTCCGGTTGGCGCCACATTAGCCAATTTGTTGCGGCAGCAGGGCTATGCGGTGGCGATTTTCGACCGTGACAAAGATGTCTTTATTGCGCCTCGGGCCATGCAAATCGACGCGGAAAGCTGTCGCATTTTTCAGCAATTGGGTATTCAGTCTAGGCTTGAAGGGCGCGATGCGCGGCCTGCCTATAAGCATGTGTTTGTCGACAAAAACCGCAAAACGCTGATGGCGTTGGACACCCATTCGATTAGAGAGATTTACGGCCACGCCGCCGCCGGTATGCGGTTTCACCAACCGGCACTGGAACACCTGCTGCGCGCCGATTTCGACAATACCGAGGCCAGTCCCAAAGTCGATACCTATCTCGGCTATGAGGTACTGGCGGTTGATGGCGCAGGGTCGGCGGCGACGCTCACGGCGAAGAATATTGAAACCGAAGAGGTCACGGAATTCTCCGGTCGCTATCTGGTCGGTGCCGATGGTGGCAACAGTTTGTGCCGCAAATATATTACCGATACGCGCATTGATATGAATTATGCGCGGCGCTGGATTGTTATGGACGTGCTGGTTCACGATGACGCGCTTTGGAACAGCCTCATTGATAGATCGGAATTCATGTGCCGACCCGATGCTGCGGTGGTGTTCGTCAAAGGCTGTAATAATCATGTGCGCTTTGATTTTGAAGTCACCGATGAGGTGGCTGAGACCTTTACAAAGGACGATGCCATTGCGCTGATTTCAAATTATTTCGACACAAGCTCGATCGAATTTCAGCGCATCGCGCCCTATTATTTTTACGCTGGCATGCCGGATAAATGGCGCAAGGGTCGCGTCTTCATCGCCGGTGATGCGGCGCATCTAACCTCACCTTTTTCGGGTCAGGGTTTGAATATGGGTATTCGCGACGCGGCCAATCTGGCTTTCAAATTTGATTTGGTATTTCGCGGTTTAGCCGGCGACGAATGTCTGAATAGCTATCAGGACGAACGCTGGCCGCATTGCGAGCGCACGATTAATGGCGCGACGGCGCGTGGTTTGATGATTAGCGCCAATGATTTGCGGGGTCGCATGAAGCGCGCCCTATCGTTTTTCATCGGTCGGGTTAGCCCGGGTCTGGCATTGGCGATGACTGTAAAAATGAGCGATTTCACCGTCTATGAAAATGGTCTGATTGGCGCGCACAAACTGTCGGGCGACCGCTTTATTCAACCCTGGGTCACGGCACAAGACGATGTGCCTATGTTGCTCGATGATGTGGCGGGTGACGGCTTTTTGCTGCTTACAAACGGCTCTGACGCCAGCCAAAAAGAGGCGTGGTTCGACAAAAAATTGGGCGGGAAACGGTTGCATATCGGCACGGATATTGAGGACAGCAAGGGTTACCTGACGGCCTATTTTGAAAAGCATGACATCAGCGCCATTTTGGTTCGACCCGATCGCTACATATTTGATGCCGGTGATGATGCAGCGGCATTGACCGCCGGATTGAAAGATGCGCTGGCGGCTTATGGCTGAGGGCGGGCAATACGGTCATATGTTGGACATTATGGTAATTCTGGGGCTTTTCTAATTGGCGGCCGGTCGCCGGTTTGCCCCTTAGTCTGCCCGTTAGCCTACTTGTTGCCCCTGATAGCAAATGCTAGTTTGACGGCAGGGATATTGAGCGGGGGAACTCAATAAATGTCTATCTGGAATGATATGGATTGGGTGCTGCCGTTGCGCACGCCGTTTTTTGATGGTTTTTTCGAACTGGTCACGCTGGCGGGTTATCCGCTGTTTTTGATTTTGTTTTTATGCTTTGGCTATTTTGCGCTCGGCAGCAGGCGGTTTTTTCATACCGCCATGTTGTTGATGGCGGCGGGTCTTCTGAATAGCTGGCTCAAGGATATCGGCCAAAATCCGCGCCCTGATGCGATTTATGCGCTCGATGGGCGGGTCGGTGATAGCTATGGCTGGCCCAGCGGGCACACGCAAATCGCCGTCGTTTTATGGGGTTATCTGGCCTATACGCTGCGCCAAAATTGGGCTTATGCGGTAGCCGCCATTTTTATTATTTTGCAGGGTTTTTCGCGGCTTTATTTGGGCGTGCACGATTTGGGCGATGTCGCATCGGGCTTCGTGTTCGGGGTTTTATGCCTGGCTGCCTATATCGGTGTCGAACGCAACCCGCTTTTAAGTGCAAAGATTGGCGCTGCATCCGCGGTTCAACTTCTAATGGGCTTGCTGGCCGTGCATGTCATTTACGCGCTGATTTATCCAACCCATGCGGGGCACGGCGCACCATTTTGGTTTATGGGCGCGATGACCGGTTTTCTGGCGGCGCATTATTGGCGCGCGCAAGACGAGGTGAGATTGCCGGGCCCGATTGTGGCGCGGGGCGCGCTGGCCGCCGGATTGACTGCTTTGTGCTTTGTCCTGCTGATTGTCACCAGCCGCTTGCCAAACGCGCTGGCTGAAGACAGCGCGGTTTTGGAATATGGGTTCGGTGCTTTATTCGGGTTTGCCGCAATCGGCCTATTGCCGTTTTTGCTGGCCCAAATCAGTGCCAATTCCGCCCTTCGCAATTTCCTCGGCAAATAGTCGCAGGGTCGCTTTCGGCCCGTTTCATCTTGTCATTCGGCGCGCGCGCCACTAGCCTTTTTGACAGTGAGGGAAGGCCAAATGAAGCGACGCACGGTTCTGGCGACATTGGGCGCATTCGGTGTCATGGGAGGAAGTCTTAACATGCGAGCACAAGCCGCGACAAAAGACAGTCTAAAGGTGGCCGGTTGGCAAAACTGGTCACGCTCTTTGCCGACGCCGAAAGCCCCGATTGTCGTGCCCGAAGACAAGGCTGCACTAAAGGCTTTAATCAACAAGACCGAGGGTGGCGTGCGCCCGGTTGGTTCGGGTCATAGCTGGACCGACCTTGTGCCATGCGATGGGGCAATTGTGCAGCTTGATAATTTTAATGCCATTGGTGCCATCGATGCGGACGCGCAAACCGCTTGGTTGGGTGCCGGCGCGCGACTCAAAGACTTATCACCCGGACTGGCTGATAAGGGTTTGGCGTTCAGAAATCTGGGCGATATTGATGTGCAAACACTGGCCGGTTCAACCAGCACGGCGACGCATGGCACGGGTGCGACGCTGCCATGTCTGGCGGCTGAAATAAAAGGTCTGCGCATGGTTACCGGCGCAGGCGAGGATATGGAAATCAGCGCAGAAAAAAATTCCGACCTGCTGCCGGCCGCCCAAGTCGGCTTGGGCGCGCTGGGTATTTTAACCGAAATTCAAATGCAGCTTGTGGCGCGCCATAAATTGCATCGGCGGGTCTGGTTTGCACCCTATCAAGATGTGCTGTCCAATGCCGAGGCCTATTGGGCGGATAATCGTAATTTCGAATTTATGTATTTGCCGTTTTCCGACACCGCCATGTGCATTTCGCATAACATCACCGAAGCCGAAGATACGCGACGCGAAAAAGACGAAAGCGATGATGGGGTGATGCAGTTAAAAGCCCTGCGCGATTGGTTGAGTTGGTTTCCTTATTTGCGCAAGAAATTGCTCGCCGCCGCCATTTCGGGCGCGCCCGAAGAAGATGTGGTCGGCGAAAGCTGGCAGCTTTTGTCGAGCGCGCGCAATGTGCATTTCAATGAGATGGAATTTCATTTGCCGGTCAGCGAAGGGCTGGCCGCATTGGACGAGGTGCGCGCGCATATTGAACGCCATCGCGGCGATGTGTTTTTCCCGTTTGAATGTCGTATGACGGCGCAAGACTCGGCTTGGCTGTCGCCATTTAATGACGGCCCGCGCATTTCGGTCGCCGTGCATACCCATGCGCCTGATGATTATGCGTTTTTATTCACCGAGATTGAGCCGATTTTCCGGCGGCGCGGCGGGCGACCGCATTGGGGCAAGCTGAACCGCTTGGGTGGTGACGATATGCGCGCGCTGTATCCGCAATTTGACGGTTTTGCCAAATTGCGCACCGAGCTGGACCCGAAAGGACGTCTGCTCAATCCCTATCTGCGTGACTTATTTGGGGCGGGTTGATGCGCGCCTATTTCCAAAAACTGCAAAAGGCACTGGCCGCTGCCGGTTTGGCCGAACCGGTATTGCTTCTCGACCGCGCCAAATTGGATAAAAATATTCGCCAATTAAAGCATCAATTACCGAAAAACATGGCCTATCGCATTGTCGCAAAATCGCTGCCCTCAGCGCCGCTGCTGGCGCATATTGCCAAACAGGCAAAAACCGACCGGCTGATGAGTTTCAACCGTGAAATGACCGAGCAGCTTTTGGCCGCCCTGCCTCAAGCCGATCAGCTTTTGGGCAAACCCTTACCGGTCGCGGCAGTGGCGGGTCTGTTTGACGGCTTATCGGCGGTCAAGGCCAAACGGGCGGCGCGGCAAGTGCAATGGCTGGTCGATACGCCTGAAAGGCTGGCTCAGTATGAGGCGCTGGCGCGTAAGCTGAAACTCAAATTACGGGTCAATTTGGAGGTTGATGTCGGGCTGCATCGCGGCGGCATGATGCCCGGTGCCAACCTCGACACCGCATTGGCGCATTTGGCGGGGTCTAAAAATCTCAGCCTATCGGGCTATTTGGGTTATGAGCCGCATCTGACCAAAATCCCCAATCTTGGTGGTTGGCGGCGGCGCGCCAAAAAAGGTGCTGAAACCGCTTATCGCGATGCGCTGGCGCAAGGGCGCGCGCATTTCGACGCTGCCTTTATCGATAAGATGGTTCGCAATATGGCCGGCAGTCCGACATTCGGACTTTATAAAGACACTGAATTGGCAAATGAGTTGGCGGCCGGCTCGGCGCTGGTCAAACCAACCGACTTTGATTTGCCGATTTTGAAAGATTTTGAAGCCGCCGCTTTTATCGCCACACCCGCTTTGAAAGTATCGCAAGAAGTCCGTTTGCCGGCGCTTGAATATGCCAATAAAATGCTCGGCAAGCCGAAAAGCGGCACCGGCATTTTTATTCATGGCGGCTATTGGATGGCGCAAGCGGTTTGGCCGCAAG
>JAKMCZ010000234.1 GCA_022428185.1 Alphaproteobacteria bacterium
GGTCACGCAGGAGACGATTATGACCGAAAGAAAAAAATGGCAAACGCAAACCCGCATGGTGCACGAAGGCGCTATCCGCTCACCATTTGGGGAAACCGCTGAGGCGCTGTATCTGACCTCAGGTTATGTTTATGACAGCGCCGAGCAAGCCGAGGCGCGCTTTAATGAAGAAGAAGACGGCTTTATTTATTCGCGTTTCGGCAATCCGACCGTGCGCGCTTTTGAAACCCGCATGATGGCTTTGGAAGGCGCTGAGGATGCGCGCGCCACCGCCACCGGCATGGCCGCCGTCACCGCCTGCATGATGAGCCAGCTTGAGGCCGGTGACCATATTGTCGCCGCGCGCGCCTTATTCGGCTCATGCCGCTATGTGGTAGAAACACTCATGCCGCGCTTTGGCGTCGCCTGCACTTTGGTGGATGGGCGCGACCTTGAGGCGTGGCAAGCCGCGCTGCGGCCGGAAACCAAAATCCTGTTTTTGGAAACCCCCTCCAATCCGGTGTTGGAAATCATCGACATTCAGGCCGTGGCCGATATTGCCCATAATCACGGCGCGCAATTGGTTGTCGATAATGTGTTTGCGACACCGGTTTTGCAAAAGCCGCTGGATTTGGGGGCGGACATCACGATTTATTCCGCGACCAAACATATTGACGGTCAAGGCCGTTGTCTGGGCGGCATTATTTTGGGTCGCAAGGATTATATTCAAGACAAGCTTGCCGGTTTTATGCGTCAAACCGGCCCCAGCCTGGCCCCGTTTAATGCTTGGGTGATGTTGAAGGCGCTTGAGACTTTGGCATTGCGGGTTCATGCCCATTGCGACAATGCCGAAAAATTGACGCAAATGCTGTCCGCCCATGAGCAGGTCGCGCAGGTTTATTATCCGCATGATAAAAATCATCCGCAATATGAGCTGGCGCAAAAGCAAATGACCCGCGGCTCAAACCTTATCGCCTTTAATCTGAAGGGTGGCAAAGCCGATGCGTTTAAGCTGGCCAATGGGCTGGAAATTGCGCTTATCTCCAATAATTTGGGCGATGCCAAGACGCTGATTACCCATCCGGCCACCACCACCCACTCAAAATTGAGCGATGCCGCCAAGGCCGAGCTGGCCATTAGCGGCGGCACGTTGCGCGTTTCGGTCGGGCTTGAGGATGGCGATGATTTGCAAAATGATTTTGAGCAAGCCTTAGCCAAATTGGGTTAGACTAAAGCGGCGAAAGCAGTCCGTGGTCAGGCAAGGGATAAAGGCGGCATGCAAAAAGCGGTGACGCGCGATATTTCGGTTTCGGTAGAAACCCGTTTTCTGGAAGGCGACAGCGATCCGGATGCGGCCTATTTTGTCTGGGCCTATCGCATCACCATTGAAAATTTGGGCCATGAGACGGTGCAATTATTGACCCGCCATTGGCAAATCACCGACGCTCAAGGCCGCTTGCAAGAAGTGCGTGGCGAGGGCGTGGTGGGCGAACAACCGACGCTTGTGCCCGGCAGCACATTTACTTATTCCTCGGGCACACCGCTATCCACCGCATCGGGTTTTATGTTGGGCAGTTACGGCATGCGCACGCAAGAGGGCGAGCGTTTTGACATTGAAGTGCCCGCCTTTTCGCTGGACAGCCCGCATGAATGCGGGAACATAAATTAATCCATGAGCGATAATCGAACCATATTCTTCATTATCGGCCTGCTGCTGGCGGCGGTCTCGGGCGGCATGTTGCTGCCCGCAACCATTAATGCCATAAGCGGCCATAGCGATTGGCAGGTGTTCATCGGCTGTGCGCTGGTGACCGGCTTTATTGCCGGTGCGCTCATCCTCACCAATCGCGGAAAATTGCCGCCGCTTTCGGTGAAACAAGCCTTCACCCTGACCAGCCTGTCATGGCTGGCCCTGACCGGCTTTGCCGCTTTGCCCTTTGCTTTTGGCGAATTGGATATGAGCTATACGGATGCGTTTTTTGAGGCCATGTCAGGCCTGACCACCACAGGCGCCACCGTGATAACCAACTTGGACAGCGCTCCGCCCGGCATTTTATTATGGCGCGCGCTTTTGCAATGGTTTGGCGGCATTGGCATTATTGTTATGGCGATATCGGTTCTGCCCATGCTGAATATTGGCGGCATGCAATTATTCCGCCTTGAAAGCTCCGACACATCGGAAAAAATCCTGCCGCGCACGGCGCAGATTGCCGGTTCCATTACGCGGCTTTATTTCGGCATTACATTGGCCTGCATGGTGTCTTATCTGGCGGCCGGTATGGAAGTGTTTGATGCCATTGCCCATGCCATGACGACGATTGCGACGGGCGGCTTTTCAACCCGCAACGACAGCCTCGGCGCATTTGGCGCGCCGGTGGCTATGGTGGCGATATTTTTCATGCTGGTTTCTGCCGTGCCCTTTGTCGCCTATCTGCAATTGGTGAATCGCAAATTTGATAAATTTGTGCGCGACGAGCAAATCCGCACTTTCTTTTTATTGGCTCTGGCGGCGGCGAGCATGATGTGGATTTATCAATTGGCCATGACCGGTGACAGCGCGGGCGCGGCCCTTTTATCCGCCGCCTTTAACACCACATCGATTTTGACCGGCACGGGCTATGCAACCGCCGATTACAGCGCATGGGGCCCATTCGCCATTTCAATGTTTTTCATTCTGACCTTTATCGGCGGCTGCGCCGGTTCAACGGCTTGCGGGCTGAAAATCTTTCGCCTGCAAGTGGTGGTAAAAGCGGGCTGGCGCTATATCCGCCAATTGACCCGTCCCAATGGGGTTTTCGTCATTCGCTATAATGGGCGCTTGCTCGACGATGATGTCGCCAATTCAGTGGTCGCTTTTGTGCTGATATTCATTCTGACTTTTATCGCCGTGGCGACCTCGCTGAGCTTGATGGGGCTCGACCCGTTAACGGCGCTGTCGGCCGCCGCCGCCGCCATTGCCAATGTCGGCCCGGGCCTCGGCCCCGAAATCGGCCCGTCGGGCACTTATGCCGGTCTGCCCAATCAAGCCAAATGGGTGCTGGCATTCGGCATGCTTTTGGGTCGGCTTGAATTTTTGACCGTGTTGGTTTTATTCGCGCCCAGCTTCTGGCGTCGCTGAGGGCTGATAGCTGATCGGCTCTTGCGGCATGCCGCGCCAACGCCCGACCAAATGGCGAATATCCTCTTGAATGCCCAAAACGCTGGGCACCAAAAACAGCACAATCAGGCTGGCAAAGCCCAACCCCCAGGCAATGGTGATGACCATGGGCAGCAAGAATTGCGCCTGCACGCTGGTCTCAAACAAGAGCGGAGCCAATCCCAAAACCGTGGTCAGAGAGGTAAGGGTGACGGCGCGCAAACGGTCGCAAATGCCGTTAATCACCGCCATGCGTAAATCCTCGCCCTCGCTTTGGCGTTCATCAATGCGGCTGATAAGAATAATCGAATTATTGACCAATATGCCCGACAGGCCCAGCAGGCCGACAAGGCTCAAAAAGGTCAGGTCAAAGCCTTGCACATAATGCCCCGTCACCATGCCGATAAGGCCGAAGGGAATGACTGACATAATGATAATCGGGCGCGAATAGCTGGCAAAAACAAAAGCCAGAACAATGTAAATCAAGGACAGGCCGACCACCGCGCCGACCCGCAACCCGCCCATTGTCTCGGCTTGCTCTTGATTGCGCCCGCCAAAGCTGAAGCTGATATTATATTTCGCCGCCACTTGCGGCAGCGTCGTCGCGGCCATGTCTTGCAGCACATCATTCGGGTCGCCTGCATCATCGTCATAATCGGCAATCACCGAGACCGCCACTTGCCCATCCGTGCGGCGCACAGATGAAAAGCCGGGCTTTTCGATAATATCCACCACCTCGGTCAGCGGCACATAGCGCGGCGCGCCATTGGCCGTCATACTGCCCGGCACGGGCAGGTCAATATCGGCCAATTGTTTCGGGCTTGCGCCATCGCGCGGTTGCAAGACGCGCAAAGTGACTTCCTCATCGCCGCGCGCAAAACGTTTGCCAATCGCGCCTTCCAAATTGGCGCGGGTCAGATTGCCCACCATTGCATTGGTAAAGCCCAAAGCCGCGCCTTGTCGGTTCACTTCCAGCAGCAATTCCTGCTTATTATAAAATAAGTCATCACGCGCCCGCGAAATGCCGGCATAATCTTCCAGCTTTTGGCGCACCTCCAAAGCGGCTTTTTTCAGCGTCTCAGGATCGGCATTTTGCAGGCGAATATCAATATCGCGCCCGGGCGGGCCGCCGCGTTGCTCGCGAATAAACACATAACGCAGACCCGCAATATCGGGCACTAATTCTTCCCATTGTTTGACAATGTCTTTGGTACGAATGCTGCGCGCCTCGCTGGCCGTCAGTTCGGCGGTGATTAAAGCGCGCTCCTCGCCCGTGGTTGTGCCGGTTGTGCCGATTTGCGTGAACATCACGGAAATCAGTTTTTCCTCAGCCTCGGGACCGGCTGTGGCGAGCAGCTTGGCCTCAGCGTCATAAAGCGCTTTTTCAATCAGCTTGGTGCTTTGATGCGTTTCGGCGCGTTTTGTGCCGGGTTGGAAGAACACATAAGCATTCACCACTTCGCCTTCGGGCGATGGGAAAAACCGGAACGGCACGCGCCCGCCCGCCAACAGGCCGACGCAAATAATCAATATTGCGAGACCCGCCGCCGCCGTTGTGTAGCGATTATCATAAACCGCGGTGACAAAACGCTTAAAGCGATTGGCGCGAAAATGTTCAAACCGGTCAAGAAATGCCTTGCGAATACCGCGCCGCTCTTTGCGCGGTTTCTTCAGCGCATGGCTCAAATGGCCAGGCAATACGAAAAAACATTCAATCAGGCTGGCCACCAAAACACTGAACAAGACCAGCGGAATGGCGCGGACAAACTGCCCCGTCACACCGGTAATGAGGAGCATGGGAATAAACGCCGCCAAAGTCGTGAGCGCCGCCGCGGTAATGGGCAGCATCATGCGCAAGGCCCCGCCCTCGGCAGCGGTTTGCGCATCCGCGCCGCGCTCAGTCAGCGTGGCGGCGTGTTCGCCCACCACAATGGCATCATCGACAATAATACCAATGGTCATAATCAGCGCGAAAAGCGACAGCATGTTAATCGTCATATCGAGATAGAGCATCACCCCAAAGGTCGCCATGAGCGATGCCGGAATGCCCGCCGCCACCCAAAAGGCAATGCGGCCATTGAGGAATAGGAATAAAATGCACAAGACCAAAAACATGCCGCCCAGCCCGTTCACCAGCAGCACATTGATGCGCTGGCGAATTTTATCGGCATTCACATCAAAGATTTCGACTCTCAATGTCGGCGGCAAGGAGGGCAGTGTCTCGGCAATATAGGCGCGCACGGCATCGGTCATTTCCAGCGCATCGCCGTTTTTTGTGCGTTGCATGGTCAAGCGAATGGCGCGGTCTTCACCACGCCAGCCCTCGGCCGCATTGGCATCAAATGTCTCATAAACCCGCGCCACATCACCGACCTTAATTTGGCGGCCATCGGCTGAACTGCGCAGGCTAATCTCGCGCACATCGCCGGCGGTTTGCGCCAAGCCTACAGCGCGCACTTGACGCTCAACCTCGCCGCGCAAAATACCGCCCGGCACATCAAGCGATGAACCGGCCAGCTTATCGGCAATATCTTGCGCCGTCATATCATAGCGACGTAATTGCGCGGCCCGCGCCTCGACCCAAATTTCTTCGTCGCGAAATCCGTTCATCACGACTTTATCAATACCCACATTCAGCAAGCCATCGCGCAATTGCTTGGCATAGGCGCGCAAAGCGCGCTCCTCAAACGGGCCGGAGAGCAGCACAGAGACGACCGGCTCAAAAAAAGTGGTCTGCGAGATAATCGGTTTTTCCGCATCCTTGGGCAATGTGGTGATGGCATTGACCGCCGCTTCGACATCACCGACGGCTTTTTGAATATCGGCTTCGGGGTAAAACTCAACCGTGATGGCAGCAAAGCCGGTGCGCGAGATGGATTTAAATTCCTTCACGCCATCGATAAAGCGCACTTCCGGTTGAATTGTGGCGACGATATTTTTATCGACATCCTGCGCCGTCGCACCGGGCCATGGCACATTAATAT